>CALNAL010000167.1 GCA_937874445.1 uncultured Acetobacteraceae bacterium
AAGGACGACGTGCGGCTCTCCGGCGCGCTGCAGAAGCTGCTGGAGGAGGACCCCAGCCTGACCCTGCACCAGGACGCCGAGATGGGCGAAACGGTGCTCGCCGGGCAGGGGGAGATGCACCTCAAGGGGGCCATGGAGCGGCTGGCCAACGCCTTCGGCGTGAAGGTGGTGGGCAAGCGGCCCAAGGTGCCGTTCCGCGAGACCATCCGCAAGCCGGTGCACCAGCAGGGACGGCTGAAGCGCCAGACCGGCGGGCACGGGCAGTTCGCCGACGTCAAGATCGACATCGCGCCGCGGCTGCGCGGGGAGGGGTTCCTCTTCGTGGACAAGATCGTGGGCGGGGCGGTGCCGCGCAACTTCATCCCCGCGGTGGGGGAGGCGGCCGAGGAATCGGCGCGCAAGGGCGCCTTCGGCTACCCGGTGGTGGATATCTCGGTGACGCTGGTGGACGGGGGGTTCCATAGCGTGGACAGCTCCGACATGGCCTTCCGCACCGCGACGCGCATGGCCATGCAGGAAGCCCTGCCCAAGGCCGACCCGGTGCTGCTGGAGCCGCTGCATCAGGTGACCGTGACGGTGCCCTCCAACTTCACCGCCACCGCCCAGCGGCTGCTGAGCGGGCGGCGCGGACAGATCCTCGGCTACGGCGCCAAGCCGGGCTGGCCGGGATGGGACGAGGTGGAGGCCATCGTGCCCGAGATGGAGCTGCACGACTTCATCATCGAGCTGCGCAGCCAGACCATGGGGCTGGGCACCTACCGCCACCGCTTCGACCGGCTGGCCGAGGCGCACGGCAAGGTGGTGGCCGAGGCGCAGAAGATGGCCGAAGTCTAGTGGATGGAATCATACGGAAGGATCCGTATGATTTCACCACAACGCCTTGATCTGGCGGGCTGATTCACGCAACGCCTGGGATCCAAGCGTTGCGACCAGACCACGAGAGCGGGGAAGGCGCGACAGCAAGGCAAGGTGTTCTTCTTGCGAGCAAGAAGAACCAAGAAAGCTTTATTCGTTAAGGCTCCGCGCCTGTGTCGTGCGCGGAGCCAAACGAACAAAAGTCCTTTTGCTTCTTTTCCTTCAGGAAAAGAAGACCTTGCCCTTCCTTATCGCGCTCTAAGCCCCGGCGCCCGGGTCCCGTGGCATTAAGGGAACGGAAAGGGAAGGGGGGCAGCATCCCCGTCAGGATTTCTGGACGGGAAAGAGCATGTCCCCCTACAGCGCCAACCGCGGCCCGCGCCGCATCCTGGTGACCGGCGGCGCCGGCTTCCTCGGCTCGCACCTCTGCGAACGCCTGCTCGCCGAGGGGCACGAGGTGCTGTGCGTGGACAACTACTTCACCGGGACACGGCGCAACATCGCGCATCTGCTCGGCTGCCCCCGCTTCGAGGCGATGCGCGCCGACGTCACTTTTCCGCTCTACGTGGAGGTGGACGCCATCTGCAATCTCGCCTGCCCCGCCTCGCCGGTGCACTACCAGTCCGATCCGGTGCAGACGCTGAAGACCTCGGTGCACGGCGCCATCAACATGCTCGGCCTGGCCCGGCGGCTGGGCGCGCCCATCCTGCAGGCTTCCACCAGCGAGGTCTACGGCGACCCGGCGGTGCATCCCCAGCCCGAGGAATACTGGGGCAGCGTCAATCCGATCGGCCCGCGCGCCTGCTACGACGAGGGGAAGCGCTGCGCCGAGACGCTGTTCTTCGACTACCACCGCCAGCACGGGCTGCCGATCAAGGTGATGCGCATCTTCAACACCTACGGGCCGCGCATGCATCCCTCCGACGGGCGGGTGGTGTCCAACTTCATCGTCCAGGCGCTGCGGGGCGAGCCCATCACGGTGTATGGCGCGGGCGAGCAGACGCGCTCGTTCTGCTACGTGGACGACCTCATCGAGGGGATGGTCCGCTTTCTCGATGCCGAACCGGAGCTGACCGGGCCGATCAATTTCGGCAATCCCACGGAGGTGTCCATCCGCGAGCTGGCCGAGACGGTGATCCGCCTGACCGGCTCGCGCTCGCGGATCGTCTCCGCGCCGCTGCCCGCCGACGATCCGCGCCAGAGGCGGCCCGAGATCGGCCGCGCCCGCAGCCTGCTGGGCTGGGCGCCGACGGTGTCGCTGGAGGAGGGGCTCGGGCGGACCATCGGGTATTTCCGCGAGACCCTGCAGATCGGCCGGCCGGAGGATGCCCCCCCGGGAGGCCGTGAAGCGGAGGGACTTCATCCACGAGAGCAGATCGCGAGCCGGCAGGATCGCCGTGTCGCGTGACTCTGCTCTGGGTTCCGGCGTGCGGCCCCGGCTTGCGGGAGAACCGCCTCCCTATCGCGAGAAGCGGCCCCGGGCCCAGAGGCGCAGAGCCTCCCGCAGCGTCGGCGGTTCAGTCAGGATGGGGAGCTGCGAGCGCAGGCCGCGGGCCCGCTCGAGCTGCGGCGCCGTGGCGCCGAGCTGATGGTCGGACGCGGAATCGAGCACCGTCTCCAGGCAGGATCGCGCCTCGTCCCAGCGGCGCTGGTCCATCATCGCCTGGGCGCGTGTCAGGCGGCCCTCGGTGCGGAAATACAGCGTGGTCGCCGCATAGGGCTGGTAGTCGCGCGCCATGCGCTGGGCGAACACCTCCAGCAGGTTGAGCCAGCGCTCCCCCTCGCGCAGATGGCCGATCCGGAAGGCGTCGGTGGCCATCCAGAAGGCGCCGATGCCGGCGTAGATGGGGATGTTGTCCCAGTTCGGGTCCTCGGCCAGGTGGCGCATCAGGGGCTCCGGGACGAAGCGATCCCCGATCCGCGCGCGGATCGCCGCCACCGCCTCGCTGTCGGGGCGCAGCACGGCGTAGGGCAGCATCCGCACCAGCGCCCCCTCGGAGACCCGCCGGTCGGGGTTGTGGGAGAGCCACTCGAGGAAAGTATCGCGCGCCGCGTCGGTCTGCTCGCGCGAGGGCAGGGCGAAGGGCTGGCGCGCCGCGGTGGCGACGATCAGGCCGCTGCCCGCCTGCGACTGCACCGCCGGCAGGCCGAGGCGCTGGAAGAGGCGGCGCACGCCCTCCTCGGTGGGCAGGTGCATGTGGTCGCCCGGCGCGAGAAGCGGCAGCTGCTGGAGGAAGGGGGCGTCGTGGCTGATCGCGCCGCCGTCCGGCACCACGATGCCGATCGCCGAGACGTCGGTCAGCGCCATGATGGCGCGCAGGGCGGTGGCGGGATGGGCGATGTGCTCGACCACCGAGTTGAGGTGCAGCAGCGTCGGACGGCGGCGCAGCTCGGCCAGCACCTCGGGCGGGAGATCCTCGATCATGGCCCGGTGCACCGGCAGGTCGAACAGCTCCGCCCCGACCTTGCCGCTGGGCGAGGGCTCGACGGTGAGGGTTTCCATGCCCGTGTGCTGGCGCACGAAGGCCGAGCTGAGGCCGACGCCGGCACCGATGTCCACGAACAGGTGGCGCTCCCGTTCCGCCTCGGGCAGGCCGGCCAGGGCCACCATCGCGCACCAGACGATGTGATCGACCGAGTAGCCGATCTCCAGATGGTAGCGCGTGCCGAACGCGAAGCCGGTGACGCTCTCGGGCTCGGAGTCGGTGTTCTGGATCTTGGGCGTGAAGGAGGGGTGGTAGATCAGGCTGCCGCATTCGGGGCAGCGGTAGAGCGAATATTCCTTCGTGTAGAAGGCGAACGTGCCGAAGTGCGGGAAGGGCCCTTCGTGCGTGCAGTAGACACACCGC
>CALNAL010000168.1 GCA_937874445.1 uncultured Acetobacteraceae bacterium
CAGGCAATTTCAGGCACGGAGAACGTTGCGGCCAGAATGGTCGCCGTCAGCAACAGCACTTTGGTCAGCGAGCCTGATGACGACGCGCACGGGTCGATCGCCTTCCGCATCCTGAATTCCTCCTCCGTGTCGGGTGAGGAAGGCGGTAACGCCATGTTACCGACTTTGACAACCGGGCAATGCGATTCGGGGAACGCTGCCGTGCGATTTTTCAAAATGACCCCTGTGGATAACGTTTCGTGATAGGACTTCAATCTCAAGATCGACAATTGAAACGATGTGTGGCCAATAAACAACTTGCGTGTGGCGAAAAAGTCGCGGCAGAGTCCCGCAGCCTCAATCGGCCCCACGCAAGTCGTCGCGGTCGGCTTCCGGGACGGCGCCTATTTGCACGCCATGACCTGGATTTCGATGAGCTGGGCCGGATCGGCCAGCGCCGCCTGCACGCAGACCCGCACCGGAGCCTCGTCCTTGGGCAGCCAGGCCGCCCACACCTTGTTCATGGCGTCGCGGTCCTTGATGTCCTTCAGCCAGATCTGGGCCGTCAGAAGACGGGTGTTGTCGGTGCCGTTGGCTTCCAGCGCGGCATCGATGGCCGCCAGGATCTCCGCCGTCTGCCCGGCGATGTCCTTGGAAGTGTCGGTGGCGGTGAGACCGGGAAGGTAGACGAAGTTGTGGTACTCCACCGACTTCGCGTAGAGGGCGCCGGGTTCTGTGCGGGTGATCTTGCTCACGCTGTATCCTCCATCGGGATGCGATCCCTCTCCCTAGGTCGGGGAGGCCGCGGGGGCAAGCCTTGGCCGGGAGACGTTACGAAGCCGTAGATTACGCGGCCGGGGGCGGTTCCAGCGCGAGGGCCATCCGCCGTGCCCGGCCGAGCGCCCACAGGCAGGCGAGAAGGCCCAGCGCCCCGCCGGCCAGCACCGGTCCGCGCAGCCCCGCCACCTCGGCCAGCGTCCCGTAACACAGCGCGCCCAGCGCGGGGCCGGCCCGGGTGATCATGCTCCACAGACTCAGCATCCGCCCCAGCATGGCCCGCGAGGTGGAATTCTGCAGCAGGGTCTGCGCGGCGATGCCGTGCACGGTGGTCATCATGCCCATCCCGCCGGCGCAGAGGGTGGCGAAGGCGAACGAGCGGGTTGCCACGAATCCGACGGCCATCAGGCTCAGCGCCATGCCGCCCCAGATCGACACGCGGACCAGGCCCTTGACCTTGCCGTGCGCGGCCACCGCGAGGCCGCCGATCAAGGCGGCGAGGCCGATGCTGCTGGAGAGGGTGGCCAGCCCCTCGGGGCCACGGCTGAACAGCCGGTCGACGAAGGGCGGCAGCATCTCCGGCACCGAGCGCACCGTGACCCCCAGCGCCGCGGCGTAGAGGAACAGCGGCCCCACCCCCGGATGGCGCGCCGCATAGAGAACCCCCTCGTAGGCGTCGCGCAGCACGCTCTTCTCGGGGGCATGGCCGCGGCGGGCGGCGGCGGCGAGGCGCAGCAGCGGCATGGTGACCGAGGCGAGCAGATAGGCGGACATGTTGGTCAGCAGGCAGGGCACCACGCCCCACAGCGCCACCAGCACCCCCCCGACCGCCGGCCCCGCCGAGCGGGCCAGATTGAAGCAGAGCGAGTTCAGTGCCACCGCTCCGGGGAGTTCGGCGCGACCGACCAGGGCGGGGATCAGGCTCTGCCGGGCCGGCATCGCGAAGGCCTGGGCGGTGCCCAGAACCACCTCCAGCGCCGCCATGAATTCCACGCGGATGAGGCCGGTGAGGACCAGCGTGGCCAGCACCAGGGCGTGTCCGGCGGTGACCAGCTGGGTGACCACCGTCAGCTTCACCCGGTCGAGGCGATCGGCGGCGGCGCCGGCGAGCGGGGAGATCACCACCGAGGGGGCGAGGTTGCAGAAGGCCACCACCCCCACCCAGGCGGGCGAGTGGGTGAGTTCCCAGGCCAGCCAGTCGGTGGCGATTTTCTGCACCCACTGCCCCGTCCAGGACAGCAGGCTGCCACCGAAATAGAGTTGCGTGTTGCGGGTCGCGAGAACCCGGCCGACGCCGCCCAGCCCCGCCATGCCGTGCCGTCCTGGCGTCGGACTCAGGGCTTGGCGGCGGACGCATCGTCCGGCGGCGGCGGCGTCGGCGTGGCGCCGGGCTGGTTGGTGGCGGCGTTGAGGCAGTCGTCCACCATGGTCTCGCGCCCGTAGCGGCTGGAAAGCCCGGCGGTCGGGTTGGAGGGGGCGACATTGGCGAAGGGCGAATCGCGCCCACCGCCGGCATACTGATCCGCCCGGTAGATCGCGTCGCGATTCTGCCGCAGATAGGCATCGTCGGCCTGGCGGCGGCAGGCGGCGAGGGCACGCGAATCGGCGGTGCCGCGCGCGGCGTTCCCGCCGAGCGGCATGCCGCAGCCGGCCAGCGCCGCCAGAGTGGCGGGCAGTACCAGAGTACCAAGGCGACGTCGGGTGAAAATCATCTATCGAACTCCTGCGGCCATCCGGGGGCTGGCATGGGGGGAAACGTATGGGGAGGCAGGCGACGGGGCGGCCAGGCGGCCGGCCAGCAGCGCCCGGAAGGGGGCTTCGTCGAAGCGGGCCTGCGGGTTGAGCGGGGTGACGGCCGCCGCCCGCAGCAGGGCGGGGTCGAGTTCCGCGCCGCCGCCGGTCAGGCGGAACAGGGGGCGAGTCCAATGCGCCCGGGCCAGCAGATCCACCAGGGCCAGCAGGCGCAGGCAGACGGAAAGCCCGTAGCCGGTGTGCATGCCCACGGTGGCATCCACCGCCGCCGCCCAGCAACAGGCGTCGGGGTCGGCGAGGGCCAGCTCGGTCGCGGGGGAGGCGTCTTTCGCGCCGGCCCCGTCTTTCGCGCCGGCCCCGTCTTTCGCGTCGCCCCCGTCTTTCGCGTTGAGAGGGGCCTGGAAGCGGAACATCCGCGCGCATCCCCAGGCCTCGGCGTGGGCGGCGGCACGCGCGGCATCCCAGGCCGCGGCGACGTCGCGCAGCCGCACCGGCGGAAGCGCCTGGGGGGCGGCATCCACCAGATAGGTCAGGGCTCCGTGCGGTCCTGTCTGGACCCGGATGCGGGCGGAGGAGAATGCTGTCTCTTATACACATCTCCGAGCCCACGAGACATGCGCAGATCTCG
>CALNAL010000169.1 GCA_937874445.1 uncultured Acetobacteraceae bacterium
GGCGCGGCCTGGGCCCTGCCCTTCGCCGGCATCCTGCTGTCCATCGCCCTTTTCCCGCTGCTCGCGCCGGCCTTCTGGCAACACCACTTCGGCAAGGTGGCCGCGGCATGGGGGCTGGCCTTCGCTCTGCCCTTCGCGCTCGGACACGGATGGGGCCTCGCCGCCCACGAACTCGCCCACATGGCCCTCAACGACTACCTGCCCTTCCTGATCCTGCTTGGCACGCTCTTCATCATCTCCGGGGGCATCCTCCTCACCGGAAACCTCCACGGCTCACCGCGCACCAACCTCGCCCTGCTGGCAACCGGCACCCTGCTCGCCTCCCTGATCGGAACCACGGGGGCCTCGATGGTGCTGGTCCGCCCCCTGATCCGCGCCAACGACGGCCGCCGTCACAATGCGCACGTCTTCATCTTCTTCATTTTTCTCGTCTCCAACATCGGCGGGGCCCTGACCCCGCTCGGCGACCCCCCGCTGTTCCTCGGCTATCTGCGCGGCGTCGGTTTCTTCTGGACGCTGCGGCATATCTACGTCGAGACCGCCTTTTCCGCCGCTCTCCTGCTGGGACTGTTCTTCCTGATCGACCGCCACCTCTATCGCGGCGACAAGGACTTCCGCGGACGCCGCGACCCCACCCCCGATACCGGAAGCCTCGCGATGGAGGGCCGGATCAACATCCTCCTGCTCCTCGCCGTGGTGGGCACGGTGATGATGTCGGGCCTCTGGAAACCCGGCATCGACCTGCCGCTCGGCGAGAACTTCTCCATCGCCCTGCAGGACCTGCTCCGCGATGGACTGCTGGTGGCCATCTCCTTCGCCTCGCTGCTCCTGACGCCGCGCTCGGTCCGATCCCGCAATGGATTCGAATGGGGGCCCATCCTCGAAGTCGCCAAGCTCTTCGCCGGCATCTTCGTGACGATCATTCCCGTGATCGCCATGCTGCGCGCCGCCCGCGAGGGGGCCTTCGCGCCGCTGGTCGCCATGGTCTCCGCGCCCGACAACACCCCGATCAACGCCATGTATTTCTGGGCGTCCGGCCTGCTCTCGTCCTTCCTCGACAACACCCCGACCTATCTCGTCTTCTTCAACCTCGCCGGCGGAGACCCCGCCCGGCTGATGGGGCCCCTCGCCGGAACCCTCGCCGCCATCTCCTGCGGCGCCGTCTTCATGGGCGCCAACAGCTACATCGGCAACGCCCCCAACTTCATGGTCAA
>CALNAL010000170.1 GCA_937874445.1 uncultured Acetobacteraceae bacterium
CCCGTGACCGAGAGTCTGTTCGCCCCCCCGGCGCAGCCTCCCGCACCCGCCGGGCCGCGCCCGCTTGCCGACCGTCTGCGCCCGGCGAGCCTGGAGGAGGTGGTGGGCCAGGACCATCTGGTCGGCCCCGAGGGCACGCTCACGCGCATGCTGGCGCGCGGCAGTCTGGCCTCGTTGATCCTGTGGGGGCCGCCGGGCGTGGGCAAGACCACCATTGCCCGCCTGCTGGCCGCCCGCGCCGGGCTGGCCTTCGTGCAGCTGTCCGCCGTCTTTTCCGGGGTTGCCGATCTCAAGCGCGCCTTCGAGGAGGCCTCCCACCGTCGCACCACCGGCCAGGGCACCCTGCTCTTCGTCGACGAGATCCACCGCTTCAACCGCGCCCAGCAGGACGGCTTTCTCCCCGTGGTGGAGAACGGCACCGTCACCCTGGTCGGAGCCACCACGGAGAATCCGTCCTTTGTCCTCAACGGCGCCCTTCTTTCGCGCTGCCAGGTTCTCGTCCTGCGCCGGCTGGACGACGAGGGCCTGGCGAAGCTGCTGGAACGCGCGGAAAAGGAGGTGGGCCGACCGCTACCTCTCGCCCCCGAGGCGCGCGACGTGCTGCGCGCCATGGCCGACGGTGACGGCCGCTACCTGCTCAACATGGTCGAGCAGCTATTCGCCCTTCCCGAGGGGGCGCCGGTGCTCGATCCGGCCGGGCTTTCCGCCCTGCTCGCCCGCCGCGCCGCGCTCTACGACAAGGACCGCGAGGAGCACTACAACCTCATCTCGGCGCTGCACAAATCGCTGCGCGGCTCCGACCCGCAGGCGGCCCTCTACTGGTTCGCCCGCATGATCACCGGCGGGGAGGACCCGCGCTACATCGCCCGCCGCCTGACCCGATTCGCGGTGGAGGACGTCGGCCTGGCCGACCCCAATGCGCTGGTGCAGGCGATGATGGCCTGGGAGGCCTACGAGCGTCTCGGCAGCCCGGAGGGGGACCTGGCGCTGGCGCAGGTGGTGCTCTACCTGGGCAGCGCGCCCAAGTCGAACGCCGGCTATGTGGCCCATAACGAGGCGCAGCGTTCGGCCCGCGCCACCGGCAGCCTGACCCCGCCGGCGCACATCCTCAACGCCCCCACCAAGCTGATGCAGCAGCTCGGCTACGGCAAGGGCTACGCCTACGACCATGACCAGGACGAGGGCTTCTCCGGCCAGAACTACTTCCCCGAGGGAATGGCCCGCCAGGAGTTCTACCGTCCGAAGGACCGCGGCTTCGAGCGCGAGGTCGCCAAACGCCTGGCCTACTGGGCGAAGCTGCGTGCGGAGCGCAATCCATGAGCGTCGAGACCCGTGAAGTCACCGAGGACGAGGCCGAGATCCGTCTCGATCGCTGGTTTCGTCGCCACCATCCCGGCACCACCCAGGGGGTGATCGCCCGGCTCTGTCGCACCGGCCAGATTCGCGTGGACGGCAAGCGGGCCGAGCCCAACACCCGCCTGGTCCCCGGCCAGCAGGTGCGCATTCCCCCGCTGCCCGCCGCTCCCGTCGTGCCCACTGACGCCGCCCCCGCCGATCCGCGCGCGCTGCACGATCTTGAGGCGATGGTGCTCTACCGCGACGACTCGCTGATCGTGCTGAACAAGCCGGCGGGCCTGCCCACCCAGGGCGGCCCCGGCATCGTGCACCATCTCGACGGCATGCTGGGCGCCTGGCGCAACGCCGAGGGCGAGCGTCCCCGTCTGGTCCACCGCCTCGACCGCGATACCTCGGGGGTTCTCGTGGTCGCCTGCACGCCGGGGGTCGCGGCGCGTCTGGCCGCGGCCTTCCGCGGGCGCGACATGGAAAAGATCTACTGGGCGGTGGTCGCCGGCCGGCCGGTGCCGGTGGAGGGACGCATCGACCTCGCGCTGACCCGTTCGGAGGACCCGCGCGCCGGCCGCATCGCCGTGGCCCGCAAGGGCGACCCCGAGGCCGCCCGCGCGCTGACCGACTACCGCACGCTCGACCACGCCGCCCGCAAGCTGGCCTGGCTGGAGCTGCATCCGCTCACCGGGCGCACCCATCAGCTGCGCGTGCATTGCGCCGCGCTCGGCACGCCGATCCTCGGCGACGTCACCTACGGCGGCCTGCGTGGCCCGGCCGACCCAGACCGGGTGGGCGAGAACCGCGCCCTGATCGAGGGGCTGGACGCGCATCTGCACCTGCACGCCCGCCGCCTGGTGCTGCCCCACCCGAAGGGCGGCACGCTGGAGGTCGAGGCGCCGCTGCCGCCGCACATGGCGGCCACCTTCCGCACCCTGGGCTTCACCGCCCCGCCGCCCCGCCCGCCGCGGCTCCGGCGCTGAGGCCCGGCCAGCAAGGAAGGAGTTCTCCTTTCGCGAAAGGAGAACCAGGAAAGCTCTCTCCGTTAAGGATTCCGCG
>CALNAL010000171.1 GCA_937874445.1 uncultured Acetobacteraceae bacterium
CCGCAACCGGGCGAATCCCCGCCCGGCGAGTTCGCGCTGCAGGCTGGGGGTGGCCACCATCATCCCCTGCCCCGCCCCGTGGAAGCGCCGCAGCCAGCGATAGGCGAGCGCCGGGCCGAACCCGATGCGGGCCTGGACGTATTCGGGAAAGCGGGTGTGGAAGGCGGTGGTGAAGGCCACGTCGTGGCACAGCGCCCAGCGCCGCGCCGCCATCCCGAGCGGTCCCTCGGTGGCGACATGCAGCGCATCGGGCGCGAAATCGGCAATGATCCGCGTGAGCCGCCGGCGCGGCAGCAGCGCGAGGCGGATGTCGGGATAGGTGGGGCACGGCACGGTGCGGAAGCGGTCCGGCCCCACCACCTCCACGGTGTGGCCCATGGCGCGCAGCTCGGCGCTCACCGTGGCGAGCGTGCGCACGACGCCGTTGACCTGCGGCGCCCAGGCGTCGGAAACGATCAGGATGCGGAACGGCATCGGCCCCGAACTCACCAGTCGCGGAGCGAAATCGCGCGCGCCATCGCGAGGAATGTCCTCACGCGGCCTGCAGCACACGGTCCGTGCGCGAGGCCCGCAGCGAAAGCGCGTTGGCCTCGGTCCAGTCGTAGAGTTCCAGCCGCCCGTCGGGCTGCTCGAGCAGGGCGGTGCAGCTTTCCACCCAGTCGCCGGTGTTGCAGTAGAGCAGGTCGTCGATGCGGCGCATCTCGGCCTGGTGGATATGCCCGCACACCACGCCGTCGAAGCCGCGCCGGTGCGCCTCGGCGGCGAGGGCATCCTCGAAGCAGGCGATGGCCTTCACCGCCTGCTTGACCTGGTGCTTGAGGAAGGCCGAGAGCGACCAGTAGGGCAGCCCCAGCCGCCGCCGCCCGGCGTTGAACCAGCGGTTGAGCACCAGCGCCAGGGTGTAGGCGGAATCGCCGAGCAGAGCGACGAAGCGGGCGTAGCGCACCACCGAATCGAAGGCGTCGCCATGCACCACCAGCAGCCGCCGCCCGTCGGCGGTGGTGTGGACCGCCTCGGGACGCAGGCGGATGCCCGAAATGTCGAACCCGGGCAGGGCCAGATGGGGCAGCCAGCGGCGCAGCATCTCGTCGTGGTTGCCGGGGATGTAGATCACCTCGGTTCCGGCGCGGGCGTGGGCGAGCAGCAGACGCACCACCTCGTCGTGGGCGTCGTCCCAGTACCACGACTTGCGCAGCCGCCAGCCGTCGATGATATCCCCCACCAGATACAGTTGCTCGCAGCTGAAGCCGGCGAGAAACTCCGCCAGCGCGGCCGCCTGGCTGCCGCGCGTGCCGAGGTGGGTGTCGGAGAGGAACACGCTGCGATAGTGCCTGCGGCCTGTCCCGCGTGGTCCTGCGGATGCGTTCATGCGCCTCTGCACTCCTGTGACTGAGGCAGATGAGCGCGATTCTCTTCAGAACGACACGTGAAGTTTCCATGATGTCATGAAATACCGCCGGCAGGACTTGCTTTCATCAAAGCCTTTCGTATCTGTCACTGAAGCATCACGGGAATCCCCCAAACTGCCTCTTTTCCACCGGAGTCCGGCCTCTCCTGTCATGCGCATCGTCTTCAACCCCGCGGCCGGCCCCGGTCGCCTCCGCCGCCTGTGGCGGGTGCGCGACATCCTCGCCGCCCACGGCGTGCGCGCCGAGCTGGCCGAAACCGCCTGCCGCGGCCACGCCACCCTTCTGGCCCGCGAGGCCGCCCGGGCCGGCGCCACGCTGGTGGTGGCGGCGGGGGGCGACGGCACCATCACCGAGGTGGCCGCGGGTCTGGCCGGCACCGCCTGCCGGCTGGGCATCCTGCCGCTGGGCACCGCCAACGTCCTGGCCCACGAGCTGGATCTGCCCACCGACGCGGCCGGCATCGCCGCCTGCCTGGCCTTCGGGCGCACCCGCCCGGTGTGGCCGGGCCAGGCCGAGGGGCCGGACATCCATCGCGGCTTCGTGCAGATGCTCGGGGCCGGCTTCGACGCCCAGGTGGTGGCCCGCCTGTCCCCGCTCCTCAAGCATGCCCTCGGCCGCAGCGCCTACGTGCTGCAGACCCTGCGCGAGAGTGCGCGCTACCCCTTCCCCCGCATCGCGCTCCGCCTCGACGGCGAGCCCTGCGAGGCCGGCAGCGTGATCGTCACCAAGGGGCGCTTCTACGCCGGCCCCTACGTGCTGGCGCCGGGCCGCAGCGCGGGCGCGCCCGGGCTGACGGTGGCGCTGTTCGCGCGGGCCTCGCCGGCGGCGGTGCTGGAGGGCGGCCTGCGCCTGCTGCGCGGCTCGCTCGCGTCCATGCCCGGGCTGGAGCTGCGCGCCGCCCGCCGGGTGGAAATCCTCACCCCCGGCCTGCCGGTGCAGACCGACGGCGAGGCCGCCGGCCTCACCCCCTGCGTCATCACCGACGCCTCCGCCCCGATCTCCGTGGTGGTCGCCTAGCGGGCGCCTTTCGGTTTTTGCCGGAGGGCGCGTCGTCGGAAGGCAAGGCAAGGCGTTCTCCTTTCGAGAAAGGAGAACCGGGAAAGCTTCATGCATTGGGCTCCGCGCCTGGGTCAGACGCGGAGCCCAACGAATGAAGTCCTTTTTGCTTCTTTTCCGGAAGGCGAACAGAAGTCTTCCCTTTCCGACGCCACCGGACCTGGAAGATCAGAGCACGAAGCTGCTGATGACGAAGCCGGAAGCCACGCTGACGAAGCAGGTGATCAGTCCGGGGATCATGTAGCTGTGGTTGAAGACGA
>CALNAL010000172.1 GCA_937874445.1 uncultured Acetobacteraceae bacterium
TCTACACCTAAGCCTTCGTCGGCAGCGTCAGATGTGTATAAGAGACAGCGTCACGGCGCACCAGGGTCCGGCCGTCGGCATCGAGCAGGCAGACGAAGCCGCCCTCGGCGAGCGCGATCGCGGGGGGGAAAACAAGCAGGTCGTCGGGGCGGATCAGGGCCACCAGCGCCCCGGAAAAGCGCGCCCCGGAACCGGCAGCAGCCGACGCGGAGGAATCCGGGGCAGGGGGAGACTCTCGCAGGGGGCGCATCAAGGCCAGCCCGGGAGGGTCGCAGTCGGCCGGGGTCTCGCGCAGACGCAGGCGGCCCGGGAGTTCAGCCGCGAGGGTCCGGACCTCGCGACCGATCCAGGCTGCCTGGCAGGGCATGATCACGGCCGAGGCGGTGGCAATCCGCCCCTCGGCCGTGACGGCAATCAGGGTCTGCCGGGGAGAGAGCCAGGCCGCCCGGTGCTGCAGGCGTTCGGCGAAGGCCAGGCTGTCGAAGCGCCCCTTTCCCTCTCTGCCCTGGGGGCCCTCTCCCTCTTCGGGCAGTTGCTCGCGCAGCTCGGACAGTCCCCCGTCGGTGGCCTGCAGCATGGCATCGGCCTGGTGCGCCAGGACGAGAGCCAGGTTGGCCCCATTGGTTCGGGCGTCGGCCAGAGTCGCCTCGCGGCCATGCCAAGTCAGCGCCATGGCGGCGGCCAGGGCGGCCAGCACCAGCACGGCCCCGATCGCGCCGAGCCGCATCCGCAGGGTAGCCAGACGCCCGATCTCCGACGTGAGCCCCGCCGGCGAGAGGAGCGTCACGGGCGGAAATGTCACCGAGCGCCTGCTATTTTCCGTCAGGCAGGAAGGCGTTGAAGGTGATCAGAGTGTATGTGTCCTTGACGCCGGGAAGGGTCTGCACCCGTTCGGTGACGAACAGTCCGGTGTCCTGCGCGGGGTCGAGGTAGAACTTGGCCAGCAGGTCGTACTGACCGGAGGTGGAATAAAGCTCCGAGAGTTCCTCGATGGTGTCGGTGGCCGAGCGGGCCACCTCGTAGCTCCGGCCCATGTCGCATTTGATCATGACATAGATTGCGCGCATGTTTTTGCCTTTTATATCAAGATACTATAATCATCTATTCGGCATTTTGCCGAGCTTTGCAAGCCCGCACGCAAAGAAGCGGGAAGCCCCCTGTCGCCAGGAGGCTTCTCCGCACGATACCGCCCGGACAATTGGGACCGTCCCCAGAGGCGCCCCCAGAGGCGCCCCTGGGGGGGAAGGGGCCGCGGGATCAGGCCGCCTTCACGTCGGAGATGAAGTGCTCGATCTCCTTGCTGAGCTTGCCGGCCTGCTGCTCGGTGGCCGAGGCGGCATCCAGCATGGTGTGCGAGGTCGCGCTGGCGGTCTCGATGGCGTGCTCCACCCCACCGATGTTCTGGGTCACGATCTCGGTATCGTGGGCGGCGCGCTGCACGCCGCGGGCGATTTCGCGGGTGGCGGCCTCCTGTTCCTCCACCGCCGAGGCAATCGCGACCGCGATCTCCTGGATGCGATTGATGGTGCCGGTGATGCTCTCGATCACCTGCACCGTCTCCTTGGTGGCCGACTGGATGCTGCCGATCTGCTCGCCGATCTCGTCGGTGGCGCGTGAGGTCTGGGCTGCCAGGCTCTTCACCTCCGAGGCGACGACGGCGAAGCCGCGCCCGGCCTCGCCGGCCCGGGCCGCCTCGATGGTGGCGTTCAGCGCCAGCAGGTTGGTCTGCCCGGCGATCGAGGCGATCAGGTTGACCACATCGCCGATCTTCTGCGCCCCCTCGAAGAGTCCGCGCACCGTGGTGGTGGCGCGGGTGGCCTCGTCGACCGCCTGGTGGGTGATGGTGGTCGATTCGTCCATCTGGCGGCCGATCTCGCTGATCGAGGCGGCCAGCTCCTCTGCCGCGGTGGCGACCGTGGTCACGCCGCCGGAGGCTTCCCCGGCCGCGGTGGTGACGCTGGCCGCCTGTTCGCGGCTGGCCTTGGCCGTATCGGCCAGCGTGTGGGCCGTGGTGTCGAGCGCGCCCGAGGCCTGGATGAGCTGCCCCACCAGGTCCCCCGAGATCGTCTCGAATTCCTGGGTCAGGCGTTCGATCTGTGCCGAGCGTTCCAGGCGCCGGGCGTTGTCCTTCTCGCGTTCGGCACTCAGGCGGTCCGCCTCCATGGCGGTGCGGCGCAGGGTCTCGACGGCGCCGGCCATCTCGCCGATCTCGTCGTTCCGTCCCTGGGCCGGCACGGTCACGTTGAACTCCTTGCGGGCGATTGCGCCGACGGTGCTGGTCATGGCCGCCAGCGGACGCATGAGGCGCACGCTCAGGAGCCACATGGCGGTGCCGGCGATGCCGATCACCACTACCAGCCCCGCAATGGCCGCGAGCATGACCTGCAGTGCCGCATGGGCGTCATCCGCCGCGATGTGCGTGGCCTCGGCGATCGCCGCCTCGCGCACCAGGAAGGCCGAGTTGCTCGCCGCCGAGGAGCGATGGCCGAAATCGGTCGCCGCCATCTCGAAGGGGGCCCCGGTGCGTCCGGCTTCCAGCGCCTTGGTGTAGAGGCCGTCATTGGCGACGAAGGCTGCCCGCGCCTTGCCGATCTCGGCGTTGAGGCGCGGCGAATTGATGCGCTGCGCGATCTCGGTGATCCGCTCCCAGTCCTTGTTAACGCTCGCCACGGCCGAGGCGACGCGCAGGAAGGTTTCGGTCGGGAACTTCCCTCCCACGCCGAGAGCGGCCACGACCGGGGCCGCGCGGGTGGAGGCGTCGACGCGCAGCTCCAGGGCCGTGCGGGCGAGGGTCATCAGCTCGGAGATGTCGGAAGAGTTGGCCAGGGCGGTGGAATCGCCCAGAGTCGTGGCCGTGACGACATCGGCGCCCAGCTTGGCGGCAGCCCGCGAGAACGGAACAAAATCCTCCGGCCCGCGCTGGTCGGGGGAGCGGCGCATGACCTGTTCGCCGTCGTTGTGGAATTTTCCGAAGCCCGCCACGATCTCGCGCATCACGACCTGCTGACGCGCCGCCTCTCTGCCGCGCTGGGCAACGGCGGTGGCGGCGGCGGACACGGCCAGCTCCTGGGCGTCGCGCGCCTTCTTCCAGGCGGCCTGCTGGGTGGCGTTGAAGGGGATATGGGCCACCACCGTATCGCTCAGCACCACACGCTCGGGGGTGAGGCGCTCGGGGATTTGCAGCAGCTTCCCGGTGACGGCGACCTCGATGCCGGCCCGGCTGGCCAGGGAATAATCCCGCCAAGCTTGCACCACTTCCACGGCCGCCGCGATGGCCGCCGTCAGGGCAATTGCCCCGACGCAACTAATAAACAGGGTCCTCACCCGCATTTCCGCCGCCTCTTTTGTCGTCACGCGGGGGACGCTGAACCGAGATAGTAAAGATAGTGTAATCCGTTTCTTGGACGTTTGGCCTCTCCGCCTCGACGCCGCCCGGAGAGCGCGGTATCCTGATTCCGGCTTCCGTCATTTCCTGCCTTCGCCGTGTCGGGCGAGAGTTTCATCGTCGGGAAAGATCACGTCCTCCGGCCCAGACCCCACCGCAATGAGCCCCCCGCTGCAATGAGCCTCTCGCCGCAATGAGCCCCGCCAGCCGAGCGGGGAGGCCTAATGAACGAGGAAGAGAAACGACCATGACCCTCTACTCCGGCCCCGTGTTCGCCATGGCGCGCGAACAGTTCAACACGGTTGCTGACTATCTGGAGATCCCCCACGGCGAGCGCGACCGCGTGCTCTATCCCAAGCGTGCCGTCGCGGTCTCGGTGCCGGTGCACATGGACGACGGGAGCGAGGTGGTCTTCGAGGGCTACCGGGTGCAGCACCATCTCACCCTCGGCCCCACCAAGGGCGGCACCCGCTATTCCCCCAAGCTCGACCTGGGCGAGGTCGCCGCCCTCGCGGTGTGGATGAGCTGGAAATGCGCCCTTGCCGGCCTGCCCTACGGCGGCGCCAAGGGCGGCGTGAACTGCGACCCCTACAAGCTCTCCCGTCGCGAACTCGAAGCCGTCTCGCGCCGCTACATGCAGGAGATGATCCCCTTCGTCGGCCCCCACATCGACGTCATGGCCCCCGACATGGGCACCAACGAGCAGGTGATGGCCTGGTTCATGGACACCTATTCCATGTACCACGGCACCACGACCACCGAGATCGTCACCGGCAAGCCGGTCTCCTGCGGCGGCACGCAGGGGCGGCGCGAGGCCACCGGACGCGGCGTCGCCCACCTGGTCGGGCGGGCCATGGAGCGCATCGGCATGAAGCCGGCCGCCGCCACCGCCATCGTCCAGGGCTTCGGCAACGTCGGCGCGGTTTCCGCCCAGGCCATGGCCGAGCGGGGCGTGCGGATCGTCGGCATCTCCGACCACACCGCCGCCTTCTACGACCCCAAGGGCCTCGACCTGCCCGCCATGACCGCCTACGCCGCCCGCAACGGCGTGCTCAAGGGCTGGTCCTCCGAGGCCGAATGCGACCCCGCCAGCCTGCTGACCCAGCCCTGCGACGTGCTGGTCCCCGCCGCGGTGGAACAGGTCATCACCGGGGCCAACGCCGGGGCGCTCAAATGCCGCATCCTCGCCGAGGGCGCCAACGGTCCCACCACCCCCGAGGCCGACCGCGTGCTGCGTGACGCCGGGCGCGACATCTTCGTCATCCCCGACATCCTCTGCAATTCCGGTGGCGTCGTGGTCAGCTACTTCGAGTGGGTGCAGGACCTCCAGCAGTTCTTCTGGGACGAAACCGAGGTGCTCACCCGCCTCGGCCAGGTGCTCGACCGCGCCTTCACCCGCGTCATGGACCGCGTCGCCGCCGACAGGATCTCTCACCGCGACGCCGCCCTCGCCCTCGGCGTCGAGAAGGTCCGCGCCGCCAAGCAGGTCCGCGGCCTCTTCCCCTGACGGGGGAGCCCCGGCGCTTCGCGGCAGGCTGGTCCGTGGGGCGGGCGGTGGTGAGGGCAGGGGGGATGGGCTAGGG
>CALNAL010000173.1 GCA_937874445.1 uncultured Acetobacteraceae bacterium
GTTCCAAGGGCCTCCCGGCCCTTGGCGGGTCCAGGGCGGAGCCCTGGCCTTCCTTGATCTTGCTTGACCCGAGGAGGACGCATCCGATGGGCGAGGTGGTGAATCTGCGGCGGGAGCGCAAGCGCCAGGCGCGGGGGGTGGCCGAGGAGAAGGCGGCGGAGAACCGGGTGCGTTTCGGGCGCACCGGGGCTCAGAAGGCGGCCGACCGGGCCGAGGCCGAGCGCACGCGCCGGGCCCACGAGGGGGCCGAGCTGAAGCCGGAGTGAGCGGGGCTATTTCGCCTCGGCGATCCGGGCCAGCACGCGGTCGAGTCCCTGTGCCATCGCGGCATAGGTGCCTGTCTCGTCGAGGTGGCGGCGGAACAGCTCGTTGAGCCCGCCGGGGGTGGCGTGTTCCTGTGCCAGTGCCGCGAAATCGACCTCCGGGCCGGACAGCGGGGCGGCCGCCTCGGCGAAGAGGGCGGCCACGTAGGCGCGGGCTGCCGGCGCGGCGGTGCCTTTCCCGGCGAGCCAGGCGGCGATGGCCTCCAGCGCGGCGAAATGCGCGGCCACCGTCGAGGAGGCCGCGGCGAACCCTTCGAAGGCGGCCTCGTCGGCCACCGCGATGACCGTGCCGAGGCCGCCGAAGAGCGCCTGGGCGGCCTCGGTCGCGGGGAAGACCGGAGTGGTGCTGCGCCGTCGCGCCGCGGCCGGCAGCGGGATGGTGCGGGCGATGCTTTGCACCGGGCCGAGCCGGTCGCGCAGCCACGCCAGGGACAGCCCGGCCATGGCGCTCACCACCGCGTGGCGCGGCGCGAAATGCAGCCCGTCCAGCGCCTCCGGTGCGTCCTGCGGGCGCAGGCAGAGCAGCACCGTATCGGCGCCGTCGAGCACGGCCTGGCTGGTGGCGGCGACGCGCACGCGCGGGAAGGCCGCGGCCAGGGCAGCGGCGCGTTGCGGGTTGCGCGGCGAGAGGAGGATGGTCTCTCCCTCGGGGGATTCGGCGCAAAGGCCGGTGACGATGGCCGAGGCGATCGCCCCGACGCCGATGATTCCCAGGACCATGGCTAGCGCTCCAGCGGCACGGCGGTGACGGAATTGAAAGCGGCGCCGTCGGTGCCGACGGAGACGGTGGACCAGACCAGATAGACGAGCACCTTCTTCTCGGCGTCGTAGAGGCGCGAGACGCGCACCTGCTTGAAGAACGGGCTCATCTTCTCGGTGAACACCAGCTCGTTCTGTGGCAGCTCGCCCTGGACGGTGACCGGGCCGGTGGCACGGCAGGCGATGGAATAGCGGTTGGGATCGGTAGCCAGGCCCAGGCTGCCCGAGACCCCGCCGGTTTCGGCGCGCGAGACGTAGCAGGAGACCCCGGCCACGCGCGGGTCGTCGTAGCGGTCGATCACCACCCGGTCGTTGCGGCCGACGAAGCGGAAGGTGGTGTCCACCGCCCCCACCCGAGTCTGGGCCTGGGCCTGGGCCGCAAGCACGAGGGGGAGGGCCAGCAGCGCCAGCAGGGCCCTCATGTCGCCTCCGGCACGGCAAAGCGGGCGAAGGAGGCGGCGAGGATGCGGTAGATCGGCTGCTTGAAGCCCACCACCAGGCCCGGGGCCTCGGCCAGATCGACCCAGCGCCAGGCGTCGAACTCGATGTGGCGGTCGGCGTCGAGGCGGATGTCGGCATCGGTGCCGAGAAAGCGGAGCGCGAACCAGCGTTGCTGCTGCCCGCGATAGCGCCCGTGCAGGGCGTGGCCGATCAGCGGTTCCGGCAGGTCGTAGGTCAGCCAGTCCGGGTGCGTGCCGAGCAGGCGGGCCCGCGCGGTGCCGATTTCCTCGCCCAGTTCGCGCCGCACCGCGTCCTCGGGGGATTCGCCGGCGTCGATGCCGCCCTGGGGCATCTGCCAGCTTCCGGCGGCCTCGCGGGGCTGGTCGGCGCGATGGGCCATCAGCACGCGGCCGTCGCCGGCGAACAGGGCGGCGCCGACACAGCGGCGGTAGGGCAGCGGGCTCACGGGTTCGGCACCTCCGGGCTGGCCGCGGTTCCGGGCGAGGCGGGCGAGACGGCGGG
>CALNAL010000174.1 GCA_937874445.1 uncultured Acetobacteraceae bacterium
GTGTGGGAAGTGTTCGAGGACGAACGTCCCAGCCTGGTGCCCTATAGCGGGCGCTTCGACGGGTTCCATGCGGTAACGGCCTCGGTGTCCAAGACCTGCCTCGTGCGGTTCGACAACAACCGCTATTCGGTCTCGGCGCACGCGGTTGGACGGCCGGTGGAGATCCGGGCCTACGCCGAGAGGATTGAGTTGCGTCAGGATGGTCGGCTGGTCGGGCAACATGGCCGCCACTTCGGCCGCGACCAGACGGTGTTCGATCCCTGGCACTACGTGCCGGTGTTGGCCCGCAAACCCGGTGCCTTGCGCAATGGCGCGCCGTTCAAGGACTGGGTTCTCCCCACGGGACTGGAAAGGATCCGCCGCAAGCTCGCCGGGCCTGCTGATGGCGACCGCCAGATGGTCAACATTCTGACCGCCGTGCTGAGCGACGGGTTGCCCGCGGTAGAGGTGGCCTGCCAGGAGGCGCTACGCGAGGGCGTCTACTCGTCAGATGTCGTCCTCAACATCCTGGCGCAGCACCGCGAACCACCCCCTCCGGCCACCATCATGACGCCCGATACGCTGCGGCTGCGGCATGCGCCGGTCGCTGATTGCACCCGCTATGACCGCCTCAGGAGGACCCTGTGATGGAACGATCCGAGATCCTGACTGCCATGGGCGAGCTGAAGCTCTACGGCATGAAGGCGTCGTATGACGAGATCATCACCACGGCGATCAAGCGTCAGCACGAGCCGCAACGCGTCGTGGGCGATCTGCTGGCGGCAGAGATCAGCGAGAAGCAAGCGAGATCGATCCGCTATCAGATTACGATTTCGAAGCTGCCGTTGGCCAAGGAAGTCGAGGACTTCCAGTTTGCCGATACGCCAATCAACGAAACCCTGGTACGGGACCTGATGAGCGGGAATTTTCTGGCCCATCAGCACAATGTCGTGCTGGTCGGCGGAACCGGGACGGGGAAAAGCTATCTTGCCATCGCCATCGCTCGTGCCCTGATCCGGGGCGGCAGGCGTGGCCGGTTCTTCAATGTTGTCGACCTTGTCAACAAGCTTGAAGCCGAAGGCCGCTCCGGTCGTCCGGGCCGAATGGCCGACTATCTCTGCCGGATGGACTTCGTCATCCTCGACGAACTCGGCTACCTGCCGTTTGCCCAGTCCGGCGGCCAGCTCCTGTTCCACCTGATCAGCCGCCTCTATGAGCAGACCTCAGTGATCGTCACCACGAACCTGGCGTTTGGCGAATGGCCGAGCGTGTTTGGTGACGCCAAGATGACGACTGCGCTCCTCGACCGCCTGACCCACCACTGCGACATCGTCGAAACCGGCAACGAAAGCTGGCGGTTCAAGAACCGAGCCTGATCCTCGCTCGCTGCCCCCTCCCAATGCCGCGCCTGCGCTGCTGTTCGCTCCTCCGCCTACGGCTGCGGAGCGAACAGCAGCGCAGAACTTTCGGGGGGTCCCTTTTGGACGCCGATCAGGGGGCCCGTTTGCTCGCCGATTGACAATGCCCTCTGCCCCGCACGGCCCGCCGTAGCTTTGAGTTCAGAGCCTCGACGGCGTTGGTCGTGTAGAGCACGCGGCGCACCTCGGAGGGAAACGCGTAGAAGGGGATGCCCTCGCCCCAGACCCGGCGCCAGGCCTGGGCGATGGCAGGGTATTGGGCGTGTCACGACCCGGCCTCGCAGGCCGCCCGCGCCACCTCCGCGGCCTCGGCATCAAGAGCGCGGCAGATGCCCTTCAACTCCGCCGCCACGGCCTTGCGGTCCTTGTGGGACACGAATTCCAGGCTGTGGCGCAGGAGGCGAACGATGCAGGTCTGCACGGTCGTTCGGGGAAAAACGGCCTGGATGGGCGTCCGGGACCCCCTTCAGCCCGTCGACCACGGCGAGGAGGATATCCTCGACGCCGCGGTTGTGCAGTTCGTTCATCACCCGCAGCCAGAACTTGGCGCTCTCGTTCTGTTCCAGCCATAGCCCCAGGACTTCCTTGGTGCCATCGGCGCCAACACCCAGCGCGACGTGGGCAGCCTTGTTGCGCACCAGACCTTCGCCCCCGGATCTTCACCCTGATGGCATCGAAGAACACCAGGGGATAGACCGGCTCCAGCGGACGGGCCTGCCAGGAGGCGATCTCGTCGAGCACCGTATCGGTGACCGCGCTGATCGGGTCGGGCGAGACGTCCATCCCATAGAGTTCGCGCAGATGGCCGACGATCTCGCGGGGGCTCATCCCCCGCGCATACATCGAGATGCTCTTGTCGTCGAAACCCGGGAAGCGCCGCTGGTATTTCGCGATCAGCTGCGGATCGCAGCTCGCCTGGCGGTCCCGCCGGATGGCCAGGGACAGCTTCCCGCTCTCGGCGAGCACGGTCTTCTGGCCGTAGCCGTTGCCCGTGCTGCCGCCTTCCTCACCCGCGAGATGGTGATCCATCTCCGCGTTCAGCACCCGCTCGGCCGGCGCCTTCTTCCGCTCATCCAGCCATCCATTGGCATCAAACACCGTCTTCGGATCGGCTCCAGCCGGAAGCCGATCCAGTAACGCGTCGGGAATGCGCGGCTCTTTGCGTCGGGGCGTGGGGAGATTCCTTTTCTCCTATCGTCCCCGCACGCAAAATTTCCGACACTCCCGGACAGCGGGCCTGGCCGGAACCCGCCCGTCCCTGCCGCCACAGCCGTGCGATATGATGCAGTCGCTCGATATCTGGAGGGCGATATCAGGAAGCGCTCTCAGCCAATGTGCACATCCTGAATGGCCGCCTCAAGCTCAAAGAACGTCGGCATGTGCTCGCCCGGAGCCATCTTGCGCCCCGTCTCGACGCTGACCTGCGGCGCGTTGCCATGCAGGTGGGCCACCAGCACCGCGCGGATCACCTCGAAATACTTGCTCTCTTCCTCGACCACGGTCTGCAGCCGGCTGGCGCAGGGGCCAACGATGCCATAGGCCAGGAGCACCCCGAGGAAGGTGCCCGTCAGGGCGCTGCCGATCATGCCGCCCAGCACGGCCGGAGGCTCGTTGATATGCGACATCGTTTTCACCACCCCCAGCACGGCGGCGACGATGCCCAGGGCCGGCAGGGCGTCGGCAATGGTCTGCAGCGCGTGGGCGGCATGCATCTCCTCGCCGCGCATCTTCTTCAGCTCGCGCCCCATCACGTCCTCGATCTGGTTGGGGTCGTCGGCGTTCATGCCCACCATGCGCAGGTAGTCGCAGATCATCGAGCTGGCCGGACGGTTGGCCAGCACCTTGGCGTATTTCTGGAAGGCCGCGCTTTCCGTGGGTTTTTCGATATGTGGCTCCAGCGCCATGGCGCCCTTGGTGTTGGCCAGGCGCACGAAGAAGAACAGCAGGCTGAGCAGATCGATGTAGTCGGATTTGTGGTAGGCGGCCCCTTTGAGGATCTTCTTGAAGGCGCCGATCGTATGCTTGACGTCGTGCATGCTGTTGGCCGCGACGAAGGTGCCCAGGGCGGCGCCTCCGATCGTCAGCATCTCGAAGGGCAGCGCCTCGGCCAGCACTTCCATGCTGCCGCCGGAAATGACGTAGCTTCCGAAGACGCAAACCAGGACAAAAACCAACCCGCCGATTGTCAGCATGAAATACTACGATTTTTCTGCGCTGCGCTGCACGACGATGGCAACCCGCCGGTTGGCCGCAGCCAACGGGTCGGCCGGCAGCAGGGGATCGCGCTCGGCATAACCGGTCACGCTGCGGACACGTCCTTCGGGCAACCCCGCCCCCACCAGCAGCCGGCGCGTGGCGTTGGCCCGCTCGGCCGAAAGTTCCCAGTTGGTGCGCTCGCCGCCACGATAGGGAGCCGCGTCGGTATAGCCCGCGATGGTGACCGGCTCGGGCAGCTTGGCGATCACCGGCGCGACCTTCAGCAGCAACAGCCTGGCACGGTCGAGCGGCACCGACGAGCCGGTTGCAAACATCGGCTTTTTTTCCTCATCGATGATCTGGATGCGCAACCCCTCGGGGGTGATGTCGATGGCGAGCTGGCCGGCCGCCTCGGCCAAGGTGGGGTCTCGCTTGACCGCCTCGCGCAGCTGCTCGGCCGCCGCCCGGAACGCCGCCGCCTCCTGCTCCGCCTTCTGGGTGCGCTGCAGGTTGGCGACCGTGGAAGCCGTCTGCTCGGCCGCCCCGCTCGCCGCGGCCTGGGCGGCGTTGGGGGCCTGCTGCGCCGCCGGGCCGCCTCCCGGCGCCTTGGGGCCGGATTGCGGACCATTGGCGAAGGCGTTGCCGCTGGCGGTGCCCTGCTCCAGCCCCGCGTTGCGGGCCTCGTTGGGCGCCAGCATCTGCGCCGATGTGTCCGAATCAGGCTCGATTTCCCCCGGCGGGGCCATCGCGCGGCCCGGCGAGACGCTCATGGTTCCGCGGTCGGAGACCATCTCGCCCTGATCGAAGGGGCTGCGTCCGCCAAACGGCAGTCCGCTGCCGGAATTGGAATGGACCAGCGAGGCAGAGGGCGAAAAATAGTCGGCCAGCCCCTTGCGCTGCTCCTCGGTCGTGGCATTGACCAGCCACATCAGCAGGAAGAACGCCATCATGGCGGTGACGAAATCGGCATAGGCGACCTTCCAGGCCCCGCCGTGATGGCCTGCCTCCTCGCCTTCGTCGCGCCGGATGATGATGGGCGCGATTTTCTCGCCTGCCCGCTGTTTACCGTTCATACCCTGCAACCGCCCGATTCTGCGTCCATCCTGCCGCCCGGCGGTTAAGGACGGGTGTAGGGCGCGGCTTCTTCAAACGCAGGCGGCGACGGGCTTCGCCGGCCGGTTCCCCCGCGCGGCAGCCATCTGCTCTTTTTCGTTCGGCGCCGTCGCCCGGTTATGCTTATGGTGTGCCCCTTCCCGCCCCGGCGACGTCCCCGGGCGTCGCTGCCACAGGCAAACGCAACAGCCGATACGGGAGCACTGGAGAGCTAAGATGGAACAGAGCTGGCGCTGGTTTGGACCTGACGACGTGGT
>CALNAL010000175.1 GCA_937874445.1 uncultured Acetobacteraceae bacterium
CCCATTCCCGCCGCGGCGCGCCCTGCCGTGCCCGCCAGCTTCGCCGCCCCCATCCCGGGCTCCCTCCCGGGCAGCGACGACGAGGAGGGCGAGGAGGGCGAGGGCGTCTCCCTTTCTCTCTCCGCGCTGGAGGAGAAGCTCAAGCCCGAGGTGCTCGCCACCTTCGAGGAGATCGAGAGCCTCTACAAAAAGCTCAGCAAGATGCAGCAGAAGCGTCTTGAGCTGATCGTCGCCGGCAAGCCCGTCAACCCGCGCTCGGAGAAGGCCTACGAGAAGCTGCGCGACGAGGTGGTGGGCAAGGTCGAGCAGGTGAGCCTGCACAACAACCGCATCGAGGAGCTGGTCACCCAGCTCAAGCAGCTCAACCAGCGCCTGACCGGGCTGGAGGGCCAGCTGCTGCGCCTCGCCGAGAGCTGCAAGGTCACCCGCGACGACTTCCTCGGCCAGTACCGCAACACCGAGCTGGACCCCAACTGGGTGGAAGGCCTCACCAAGCTGCCCGGCAAGGCGTGGAAGCGCTTCTCCACCCTGCACGTCGAGGAGATCATGGCCCTGCGCACGCGCATCGCCGGGGTCGCCAACGACGCCTCGCTGCCGATCTCCGAGTTCCGCCGCGTCTATGCCACCGTCAGCAACGGCGAGCGCGACTCGGCGCGCGCCAAGAAGGAAATGATCGAGGCCAACCTCCGCCTGGTGATTTCCATCGCGAAAAAATACACCAACCGCGGCCTGCAGTTCCTCGACCTCATCCAGGAGGGCAACATCGGGCTGATGAAGGCGGTGGACAAGTTCGAGTACCGCCGCGGCTACAAGTTCAGCACCTACGCCACCTGGTGGATCCGCCAGGCCATCACCCGCTCGATCGCCGACCAGGCGCGCACCATCCGCATCCCCGTGCACATGATCGAGACGATCAACAAGCTGGTGCGCACCTCGCGCCAGATGCTGCACGAGATCGGCCGCGAGCCCGCCCCCGAGGAGCTGGCCGAGAAGCTCGGCATGCCGCTGGAAAAGGTGCGCAAGGTGCTCAAGATCGCCAAGGAGCCGATCAGCCTGGAGACCCCGATCGGCGACGAGGAGGACAGCCACCTCGGCGACTTCATCGAGGACAAGAACGCCATCATCCCGCTGGATGCCGCCATCCAGGCCAACCTGCGCGAGGCCACCACCCGCGTGCTCTCCTCGCTCACCCCCCGCGAGGAGCGCGTGCTGCGCATGCGCTTCGGCATCGGCATGAACACCGACCACACGCTCGAAGAGGTCGGCCAGCAGTTCAACGTCACCCGCGAGCGCATTCGCCAGATCGAGGCCAAGGCCTTGCGCAAGTTGAAACATCCCTCCCGCAGTCGCAAACTCCGCTCCTTCCTGGACGACTGACGGAGAGCTGACATGTCCGAGACGCGCAATGAGGCCACGGTCCGAGTCGGCGTGGTCGTGACCTTCCTGCGCATGGACCAGCCCCCTCCCCTGCCGGCCCCGCCGCTGCCGCCCGGCTTCGCGGTGCGTCCGGAGCCGCGGTGCAGCCTGGCCACCTACCGGCGCCTCTATGCCGGGGTGGGCGCGGCCTATGTGTGGTGGCTGCGCCGCATGACCCCGGACGCGCAGCTCGCCGCCCTGCTGGCCAGCCCGAGCACCTCGATCTTCATCCTCCACGACCCCGAGGGGCGGGAGGCGGGCTTCTACGAACTCGACGGCTCCGGCTGGCCCGAGGTCAATCTCAGCTATTTCGGCCTGATGCCGCAGGCCGTCGGGCACGGGCTGGGGCTGGCCTTCCTGCGCCATGCCGTCGATACCGCCTGGCGCTCCGGCGCGCAGGGGATGACGGTGAACACCTGCACCGCCGACCATCCCCGCGCCCTGCCCACCTATCTCCGGGCCGGCTTCCGCCCCGTGCGCGAGGTCGCCGAGACCTGGAACATCCCGACGCGGCTCGGGCTCGCCATTCCCGAGCGCCTGCGCGTCTGACCCCCCGAGTCCGCATGAATCACCCTGTTCCCGCTCCCGCCGCGCGCCCGCGCCTCGCCCCGGAGATCGTCGTCGACGCGCGCTGCCTGCAGGACCACGCCTATGTCGATCGCGGCATCGGGCGGCATGCTCTGGTCCTGCTCGAAGGCGCGCGGCAGCTGCCCGCCCTGGCCTCCCTGCGGATGGTCGCGCTCACCGACCCCGCCATGCCCCCGCTCGCGCCGGCCCACCGGGCGCTCTTCGCAGGCGAGCTGCACTCGGCCTATGCCGTGGCCCGCGCCTGGGAGGCCCGCGCGGAGGCGGACCGCTGGTTCCTCTCGCTCTCGCCGATGACGCACGACCCGCTGTTCGTGGCGCGTCTGCTCGACGGCCCGGCCGCGCTCAAGGCGGCGGTGGTCTACGATTTCATTCCCCTCGACTTCGCGGAACGCTACCTCACCACGGCGAGCGGGCGCATCGACTACCACGTCATGCTGGCCTGGCTCGCGCGCTACACGCTGTTCGCGCCGATCTCGCAGGCCACCGCCAGCCGCCTCAGCGAGCTGACCGCCGCCGCGCCGGAGGAGATCGCCGTCACCGGCGCGCCGCTGGTGCCCGACCTGGAGGCCGCCGCCCATCTGCCCGAGCCGGCACGGCGCGCGCATGTGCTGGTGGTGGGCGGCGCCGATCCGCGCAAGAACGTCGCCACCGCCATCCGCGGCCATGCCGCCTGCGCCGCGTTGCAGAAGCGGGCGATGCCGCTGCTCATCACCGGCCGCTACGCCTCCGAGGAGGCGGCCCTGCTGCGCCGCCTGGCCGCCGAGGCCGGAGGCGACCCCGCGCTGGTCCGCTTCCCCGGCCACATCAGCGAGGCCGGGCTGGCCGCCCTCTACCGCGAGGCGGCCTGCGTGGTGGTGCCCTCCCAGGCCGAGGGGTTCTCGCTGCCGGTGATCGAGGGCATGGCCGCCGGCGCGCCGACGGTGGTCTCCGACATCCCCGCCCACGCCGAGCTGGTGGCCGACCCGGCCCTGCGCTTCCCCGCCGACGACGGGCCGGCCCTGGCCGCCGTGCTGGAGCGGCTGGCGGAGTCCCCCGACGCGCGGGCGGCCGTGGTGGCCGAACAGGCGGCCGTGTGGCCCGCCTTCCGCGCCGAGGCCGTGGCGCGGCGCTTCTGGGAGGCGCTGCTCGCCCATGCCCCTTCTGCCTCTCCTCTCGCCAATCCGGGCATCGCCACCCGCCGACGCCCGCGCGTGGCCTTCGCCACCCCGCTGCCGCCGGAGCGCTCGGGGGTCGCCGATTTCTCCGCCACCGGCTGCGAGGCCCTCGGCGCGGGGGTCGCGCTCGACGTCTATACCGAGACCGCCGGCGCCCCCCTGCCGCGCGGGGCGGCCAGCGTGCGGCCGCTCTCCGCCCTGCCCTACCTCTCGGCCGGGTACGACCGGGTGATCTCGGTGCTCGGCAATTCGGAGTACCACCTCGGCATCCACCGCCTGCTGATGCGCTACGGCAGCGCCTGCGTGGCCCATGATTCGCGCATGCTCGGCTTCTATGCCGCCCTCTTCCCGCAGGGCGAGGCCGAGCGCATCGCCGGGCGCGAGCTGGGCCGGCGGGTCGGCCGCGCCGAGATCGACCAGTGGCTCGCCGACGAGCGCCGCCTGCCGGCCACCCTGATGGGCGAGGTGGTCGCCGCCGCCGAGCCGCTGTTCGTGCACTCCACCCGCTCGGCCGAGACCCTGACGCAGAGGTTCGGCCGCGAGGTCGTCCGTCTGCCCTTCGCCATCCAGCGCCCCTGGGAGGCCGCCGAGCTGGTCCCCGCCGCCCGCGCCGCCGCCCGCGCCCGGCTCGGGCTCGACGACGACACCGTGCTGATCGCGAGCTTCGGCTACCTGCACTTCACCAAGGCCCCGGAAACCTGCCTCTGGGCGCTGCAACAGCTGCGCGGCTGGGGCTACGACGCCCGGCTGCACTTCGTCGGCGCGCCGCAGATGCCCCTGGAGGGGCTGCACGAGCTGGCCCGGCAGATCGGCGTGGACGCGCACGTCTCGCTGGGCGACGCCTATCTCGACGAGGCCGCCTGGCGCGACCACCTGCTCGCCGCCGACCTCGGGCTGCAACTGCGCAGCTTCAGCAACGGCGCGGTCTCCGGCGCGTTGCAGGACTGCATCTCGGCGGGGCTCGCCAGCGTCGCCAACGAGGACCTCGCCGCCGCCATCGAGGCGCCCGCCTACGTCGCGCGGGTGCCCGACGCGCTGAGCCCGGTGCTGGTGGCCGAGGCCCTGGCCGGGCTGCTCGATTCCACCCCCCGCGGCGACCGCCACGCGGCCGAGCGCGCCGACTACGCCGAGAGCCACAGCTTCCGCCGCTACGCCTGCCAGCTCTACGCCACCCTCGGACTGGAGGTGGCATCATGAGCACCGTCCACATCGACCTCACCGAGCTGGTGGCCTCGCCGATCCGCACCGGCATCCAGCGTGTCGAGCGCGAGCTGATCCAGCACTGGCCGGCCGATACGCCGCTGGTGCCGGTGGTGGCCTCCCACGGCGGATTCGCGCCGATCTCGGACTCCACTCTCGCGGCCTGCCTGGAGGGCCGGCGGACACATCTCCTCGCGCCCGCCCGGCACATCGCGAGGCCGGGCCTGCGCCTGCTCAACCCCGAGCTGTTCACCGACACCGCCCGCGCCGCGTGCTATCATGCGCTGTTCGCCGCGGGCACGGCCGCGGTCGGCTGGATCGTCTACGACTTCCTGCCCTGGCTGCACCCGCAGGACTTCCTGCCGGATGCCGCGCGCCACACCATGCCCTATCTGCGCGCGCTGGCGGAGGTGCCGAACGTCGCCCACATCAGCGCGCAGACCCGCGCCGACTACGAGCAGCGCATCATGCGCGGCCACGGCCGGCCCGGCCCGGTGATCAGCCTGGGCCACGACGGCCTGCCCCTGGAACGCCAGCATTTCCGCCCGGAGCGGCACAGCTACGTCAGCATCGGCACGATCGAGCGGCGCAAGAATCTCGCCGCCGTGCTGGAGGCCTTCGCCGGGCTGTGGGAGCAGGGCTGCCCCGCCGAGCTGGTGGTGATCGGCCGCCTGCTCGACGGCTGCGAGCGCGAGGTGGCCTGGCTCGAAAAGCTGCGCGGGGAAAAGCGCCTGCGCTACCTCGGCCACGCCGACGACGCCACCCTCTGCCAGACCCTCGCCGGGGCGCGCGCCCTGGTGACGGTCAGCCGGGCCGAGGGCTTCGGGCTGACCCCGGTGGAGGCGCTGCACGTCGGCATCCCGGCCATCGTCTGGCCGCACATCCCCAGCCTGGAACAGGCCTCCCCGGCCGGGCAGATCCGCCTCGCCGCCCCCACCGCCGAGGCGATCACCGCGGCCGTGCGGCAGATGGAGGACGATTCCTTCGCCGCGCGCCTGTGGGCCGAGGCGGAAACCTTCCCCCCGCGGCTGTGGCGCGACTTCGTGGCCGAAGTCGCGGACTGGATGCAGGGCCTCCCGCTGCCCGCACCCGGCGCCTGACCGCCGGCGACTGGCTGCCCCGGCGACGATCTGCTAGCGGCGCGGCTGCATCGCGAGCGTCAGCAGCGCGGCCTCGATGCTGCGCGCCAGGGCGGCGTCCATTCCCCCCCCGCGCACCACCGTGGGCACGGGCGGCGCGGACGACTGCGGCCGGTAGGCCTCGCGCTGCAACACCCGCCCGGAAAGCGCGTGCAGCCGCACGATCAACGGCAGGGCCAGCGGACGGGGCAGCGCATAGACGCGCAGGGCGATCCGCCGCCCCAGCGGCCGACGCGGCGCCGGCGGCTGGGGCGGCGCGGACGGACAACCGGCGGGCGGGCGGGACCTCAGGGC
>CALNAL010000176.1 GCA_937874445.1 uncultured Acetobacteraceae bacterium
GAGCAGGGGGCCCAGCAGGCGGAGGGGCAGGGTCAGCGCGTAGGTGCGGCCGTGAGAATCGATCACGCGCAGCACGACGGCTCCGGTCTCGTCCAGTTCTCCGGGGAGGATTTCGGCGATGTCGATCGCGACGGTTCCGGGCATGAATGGTCTCGTTATGTAGTCGTCAAATATAACGTGGACTGGGTCGCCATGACAAGAAATGATGCGGCAGGTGATTACAGCGACAGACATGGGCTGTAGTGTGACGGTCATGAAACGTCATGCGCCTGCCGTCTCGCCCCAGGGCCGGTTGAGCCTGCGGATCGACCTGCCCGGCGGCCGCGTCGGCCCGGGACGGGTGCGGCTGCTCGAGGCGATCGCCGAACACGGCTCGATCTCGGCGGCCGGGCGGGCGCTGGGCATCAGCTATCGCCGCGCCTGGGAGATGGTGGACGGTTTCGGCAAGCTGGCCGGCGCGCCGGTGGTGCGCACCCGCCCCGGCGGGACGCACGGGGGCGGCGCCGAGCTGACCGAGCTGGGCCGGGCGCTGGTGGCCGACTATCGCGCCATCGAGGCGGCGGCCGACCGGGCGGTGCGGCCGCTGCTCGTCGCCATGGCGGGGCGGACCCGCCCGCCGGAGGACGCGCCGGCACCTCAGCCGTGCCCGGCCACCGATACGGTCGGAGCCAGCTCGGTCGGAGAGGGCACGGTCGGAGAGGGCACGTCGCCGAGATAGGTGCGCACCGCCAGCACCAGGCGGTCGCCCACCCACACCCGCTCGCCGCACCACCAGCCCTCCGCCGCCGGCAGGGCGAAGCGGGCCTTCGGGGGGAGCGCCCCCTTCTGCGCAAAGGGGGCGAGCGCGGCCAGATCGGCGAAGATCGCCGCCTCCGAGCAGTCGGTGCCCCGCTGGAAGCGCCGCCCCAGGGCGTGCAGCGACACCACGACGATCGTCGTCTGCCGCACGTCCACGCCGCCGCCGCCCACGCCGGGATACGGTTGGGCGAGGATCATCTCCAGCAGCACGCCGGGCTCGAAGCCGCCGCCCCCGGGCTCCTCGTCCCAGTCCTCGATGCGGAATCCGCCGGCCTGGGCGCGCAGCTCGCAGAAGTAGGGCGGGACGCCGCGCCGCCGCTCGGCGGTCAGCACCAGCCGCCCGAAGGCCGGCAGCCCGATGCGCCAGCGCCGCTCGGTATCGATCAGCAGGTTGGCGCGCAGGGTGGGGCGACGCTTCAGCCGGGTACGCAGGGGGAGCAGCACCGCCTCCAGGGCGGCCGGCACCAGGGCATCGGCCGCCGCCAGGCGGCGCCGCAGATCGCGAGCCAGACCGAGAAAGGCGCGCGGCACCGGCGTGCCGGCCGGACGCGCCGGCCACGGGCGCATGTGCCGGGGCGCGGGGCGGGAGAGGATTTCGCTATATCCGTTCATGCATAGCGCAGCATGATCCTCCCCGAGGGAGCTGCCAAGCCGCAAGACAAGGCAGGGAAGGCGTTCTCCTTTCGGGAAAGGAGAACCAGGAAAGCTTCATCCCTTAAGGGACTCCGCGTCTGTGTCAGCCGCGGAGCCCAACGAACAAAAGTCCTTTTTGCTTCTTTTTCCTTCAGGAAAAAGAAGGCCTTACCCTAAATTTTCCCCGAAGCCGAACGCCTCCAGCAGCGCCCCCTCCGCGATGTCCCCGGCCTCGGCCGGCAGCACCGCCAGGGCCTCGGCGCCGAGCAGCGTGCCCAGTCGCCCCGAGCCCGAGGGGCCGGCCGGTTCGGCCCAGCGTTCGGCGCCGTGCTGTGCCACCCGCACCGGCACCAGCTCGGTGCGTCCGGGCTTGTGCGGACGGGCGAAGCCGGCGCGCAGCAGGAACGGCCGCGGCGGCGTCTCTCCGGCCAGGCGGGCCAGCAGCGGGCGCACGAAGGCCACCGCCCCGACCAGCGCCGCCTGCGGATTGCCCGGCAGGCCGATGAACGCCGCCCGGCCCAGCCGTCCCGCCGCCAGCGGCTTGCCCGGCTTGATCGCCACCTTGAGCACCGAGAGCGCTCCGCCCAGCGCTTCCACGGCGGCGCGCACGTGGTCCTCCTCGCCCACCGAGATGCCGGCGTTGGAGACCACCAGGTCGGCTCGGGCCGCGGCCTCCTCCAGGGCGGCGCGCACGGCGGCGGCGTCGTCGGCCACCGGCGGCGGCGCCACCAGCTCGGCGCCCCAGGCCGTCAGCAGGGCGGCCAGCATCGGGCGGTTGGAGTCGAAGATCTGCCCGGGCCCCGCCTCCTCGCCGGGCTGGCGCAGCTCGTGGCCGCTGCCCAGCAGCGCCACCCGCACCCGGGGCCGCACCGCCACCTCGGCCAGACCCTGCGCCGCCAGCACCGCCACGTGGCGCCAGTCGAGCCGGGTGCCGGCGGCGATCAGCGGCGTGCCGGCGCGGATGTCCTCGCCGGGGAGGCGGATGTTGGCCCCCGGCGCGGGCAGCGGAGAGCTGATGCGGATGTCCCCGGCGTCGTTGCGCACCACGCGCTCCTGCACGAGCACCGCGTCGGCGCCGGCGGGGACCGGCGCGCCGGTGAAGATGCGGTGCGGCCGGCCCGCGGCCAGCACGCCCGGCGGGTCGCCCGCCGCGGTGCGTCCGGCCACGGCCACCCAGGGGCCGAGGGGCATCGCGCGGTCGATGGCGTAGCCGTCCATGGCCGACTGGGGGAAGGGCGGCAGGTCGCGCACCGCCGCGACCTCCGCGCCGGCGATCCGCCCCACCGCCGCTGCCAGCGGCACCCGCTCGAGCGGGGCCGGAGGGGCCGCGTCGGCCAGCGCCAGCACGCGCGCGAGAGCCAGGTCGAAGGCAAGCAGGGCGGAAGGGGGCATGGGGGCTCCTTGCAACAAAGCTTCTCATCAATCCCCGTCGGCGCTTCTTCTGCAAGGGGCGGCTTGCGGCGGCGGGAGGCGTCATATAGATCGTCTTTATGACCGAGGAGACGCTCCAGCCAGCCTGTCCCGAGGCCTTTCTGGCCTTGCGTGCCGCCGGCCAGATGCCGGTGGGACGGGAGCGCATCGCCATGCTGGAGGCGGTGGCCGCCCACGGCAGCATCACCTCGGCCGCCCGCGCGCTGGGCATGAGCTACAAGGCGGTGTGGGACGGGCTGAATGCCGTCAACAACCTGCTGCCCACCCCGGCGCTGGAGGCCCACGCCGGCGGCCGCGGCGGCGGCGGGGCTCGGCTGACCGAATCCGGCCGGCACCTGATCGCCGCCTTCCACCGGCTGGAGGCCAAGCTCGCCGAGATCACCCCGCTGCTGGCCGGGGAGGGCGGGGCCCCGATCGATCTGCTGTTCTGGAGCGTGGCGATGAAAACTTCCGCCCGCAATGCCCTTTACGGGCGCGTCGTGTCGGTGGCCGCCACGGAGGTCGCCGCCGAGGTCACCCTTTCCGTGGCCCCCGGCCGCGAGATCGTCGCCGTCATCACCCGCCGTTCCGCCGAGAACCTCGGCCTGGCGGCGGGGCGCGAGGTGGTGGCGCTGATCAAGGCGAGCTTCGTGCTGATCGCCCGGGAAGGCGAGGCGGCCGGCCTGAGCGTGGCCAACCGCATCCCCGGCACCGTTGCCGAGCGCCGCGACGACGGGGTGAGCTGCGAGATCGTCCTCGACATCGGGGCCGGCAAGACCCTGGCCGCCACCATCACCCATCGCTCGGCGGAGGCGCTCGCCCTCGCCCCCGGCCTGCCGGTCGAGGCGCTGTTCGATGCCGCCCACGTCATCCTTGCCGCTGGTTGAAACGAGAACAAAGGAGCCACTGACCATGAAGCGCCGGAGTTTTGCCCTTTCCGCGATGCTGGGCGCGCTTGCCCTGCCGATGCTGGCCCTGGCCGCCCCTCCCGCCCGCGCCGCCGACGGCCTGACCGTGTTTGCCGCCGCCTCGCTCACCGACGCGATGAAGGAGATCGGCACCCTCTGGGCCGCCGAGGGCCATGCCCCGCTCAAGCAGTCCTTCGGCGCCTCCTCCGCGCTCGCCCGCCAGATCGAGCAGGGCGCCCCGGCGCAGATTTTCGCCTCGGCCGACCAGAAGTGGATGGACTACCTCGTCGCGCGCAAGCTGATCGCCGAGGAGACCCGCACCAGCCTGCTCGGCAACGACCTGGTGCTGATCGTGCCCGCCACCCACCCGGTGAAGGTGGCCATCGACAAGGACTTCGACTTCCTCAAGATGCTCGGCCCCGACGGCCGCATCGCCACCGGCGACCCCAAGGCCGTGCCGGTCGGCCTCTATGCCAAGCAGGCGCTGACCAACCTCGGCGTGTGGGACAAGGTCAGCCCCCGCATCGCCGCCACCGAGGACGTGCGCGGCGCGCTGCTGCTGGTCGAGCGCGGCGAGGCCCCGCTCGGCATCGTCTATGCCACCGACGCGGCCATCTCCAAGGGCGTGATGGTGGCCGGCACCTTCCCCGCCTCCAGCCACGACCCCGTCACCTATCCCTTCGCCGTCACCAAGGCGGGCGACGGCCCGGAGGCGCGGGCCCTGCTGACCTTCCTCGCGGGGCCGCAGGCGCAGAAGGTGTTCGCCAAATACGGCTTCGACGTGCTCAAGAAGTAGCGGCGTGCCCTTCCCGCTGCGTGCCCTCGCGCCGGAGGAGTGGCAGGCCGTCCGGCTGACGCTGGCGGTGGCCTTGCGGGCGGTGGGCTGCGGCCTGCCGCTCGCCATCGTGGTGGCCTGGGTGCTGGCGCGCAAACGCTTCCCCGGCCATGCGGTGCTCAACGCGGTGGTGCATCTGCCGCTGGTGCTGCCGCCGGTGGTCACCGGCTGGCTGCTGCTGGTGGTGTTCGGCGTGCGCGGGCCGGTGGGCTCGCTGCTGCTGGAGTGGTTCGGCATCCGCCTGGTGTTCACCACCACCGCCGCCGCGCTGGCCTGCGGGGTGATGGTGTTCCCGGTGATGGTGCGCGCCATCCGCCTCTCGCTGGAGGCGGGCGATCCGGGGCTGGAGGAGGCGGCGCGCACCCTCGGGGCGGGGCCGCTCGACCGGCTGTTCACCGTCACCCTGCCGCTGGCCTCGCCGGGCATCCTGGTGGGGGCGATCGTCGCCTATGCCACCTCGCTGGGCGAGTTCGGCGCCGTCATCACCTTCGCCGCCAACATTCCCGGCCAGACGCAAACCCTGCCGCTCGCCATCTACGCGGCGCTGCAGGTGCCGGGCGGCGAGGAGCAGGCGGCGATGCTCTCGCTGGTCTCGCTGGCGCTGGCGCTGGTGGGGCTGCTCGCCTCCGAGTGGGCCTCCCGCCGGCTCGACCGCCTGCTCGGCCGGGGGACGGCGCGATGAGCCTGGAGGTCGCGCTGCGCCACCGCTTTCCGGGGGTGGCGATCGACATCGCCTTCACCGCGCCGGAGCCCGGCATCACCGTGCTGTTCGGCCCCTCGGGCTCGGGCAAGTCCACGGTGATCGCCGCCGCGGCGGGGCTGCTGCACGCCGATTCCAGCCGCGTCGTGGCGGGAGGCGCGGTGCTGGCCGATACCGCCCGCGGCCTCTTCCTGCCCCCCGAGAAGCGCGGCGTGGGCCTGGTGTTCCAGGATGCGCGTCTCTTTCCGCACATGCGCGTGGCCGCCAACCTGCGCTACGGCCTGCGCCGTACCCGCGCGGCGCCGCGCATCGGCTTCGAGGAGGTGGTGGAGCTGCTGGGCATCCGCGACCTGCTGGAGCGCCGCCCGCACACCCTCTCGGGCGGCGAGCGCCAGCGGGTGGCGATCGGCCGCGCCCTGCTGCGCCAGCCCCGCCTGCTGCTGATGGACGAACCCCTGGCCAGTCTCGACGCCGCCCGCAAGGCCGAGATCCTGCCCTATCTCGTCCGCCTCAAGCGCCGGCTCGACCTGCCGGTGCTCTACGTGACGCACTCGCTCGACGAGCTGCTGGAGCTGGCCGACCACGTGGTGCTGATCGAGTCCGGCCGGCTGCGCGCCGCCGGGCCGGTGGCGGAGATCGCCGCGCGGGCCGACCTTCCCCTCGCCGCGCGCGACGACGCCTCGGCCGTGCTGGCGGCGCAGGTGGCGGGCCACGAGCCCGAACGCCGCCTCACCCGGCTGGACTGGGGCGGGGTGACGCTGTGGGTGCCGCTGCTCGCCGCGGAGCCGGGCCGGGCGGTACGCCTGAAGGTGGCGGCGCGCGAGGTGATCCTGGCCCGCGCCGACGCCCCCGGCCTGGCGGACGCGCTGCTGGCGGGCGCGCTGAGCGTGCACAACGTGGTGCCGGGGCGGGTGCTCGCCCTGGCGGAGGCGGCCCGGCAGGCGGTGCTGGTGGAGCTGGCGGCGGGGGCGGGGCGGCTGCTGGCGCGCGTCACGCCCGATGCGGTGGCCCGTCTCGGCCTGGCGCCGGGGGTGGCGGTGCTGGCGCTGGTTAAGTCGATGTCACTGGAAATGCCCCACGAGGCGTGACATAAAAAGCAGGTATATTGTGAAAGGCCACGCAATATACTATAAATATATAACGCCTTGTACACCGAGGAGTGGAAATAAATGAAAATCAGCGCCCGCAATCAGCTCGAAGGCAAGGTCGTCGCGGTGCAGAAGGGAGCCACCACCTCCCATGTCCGCATCGACATCGGCGGCGGCAAGATCATCACCGCGTCGATCACCAACGAGGCCGTGGATGACCTCGCCCTGAAGGTCGGCGACACCGCCTGCGCGGTGGTCAAGGCCTCCGACGTGATGGTTGGCAAGTAGTCTCCCGGAGGGACTCGCCAAGCCGGCAATATGGTGTAGCCTCGGAGGATCATGACCCGTCTGGACGAGATCAGGGACTCCGAGGTTCCCGTTCCCCTGCCGGCGTCCCAGGACGCCGGCCTCTATTACATCGGGCGCATCCACACGCCCTGGATCGACCGGCTCGCCGCCCCCCGCCAGGGGCGGCTGGACGGGCCGCTCTGCCGCATCGAGGTGTTCCCGCCGTGGGACGCGGCCCTCGCCGGGGTCGCCGCCTACGCGCGCCTGGAGGTGCTCTACTGGATGCACCTCTCGCGCCGCGACCTCGTGCTGCAGGACATGCGGCGCGATCTCCATCCCGTCGGCACCTTTGCGCTGCGCACCCCGGTCCGGCCCAACCCCATCGGCACCCAGATCGTCAAGCTGGAGGGGATCGAGAACAACGTTCTCCTGGTGCGCGGACTCGAATGCCTCGAGGGCACGCCCCTGCTCGACCTCAAGCCGGACCGCAGCCTCTTCACGCCTCCCGCCCCGCCCCAGCCGGGGGATTTCCAGGTCGGCTGATAAACCCGGATTCCTTCGGTATCTGGGTTTATCTCATTGTTTTTGCGCGCAGCCGCCACATCAACCCTGCGCGCGATACCGGTCAGCCCTTTGGGCTGCCGGTATGACCGCCCAGGCCAGCCGCCGCGCGGCCTCGGCGGCGAGGGCCGCGGGGGTCGCGGCAAAGCCGCAGACCAGGCCGGGAAAGGCCGGGGTTTCCTGGTAGTAGGCGGCCAGCGGCGAAAGGCTCAGCCCCAGTCCGAGAGCCCGCGCGCGTACCTGTCCCTCTTCCGCCCCTTCGGGCAGACGCAACACCAGATGCAGCCCTCCCGGCGCCACCAGCGGCGTGACGGCCGGGCAGTACCGCGCCAGCGCCGCGAGCAGGGCGGCGCGGCGGGCGGCGTATTCGGTGCGCATCCGCCGCACGTGCGCGGCGAACTGCCCGCTGGCGAGGAAGGCGGCCAGCACCGCCTGGGGCAGGGTGGCGATGCCGCGGTCGGCGAGCAGCCGGGCGGCGAGAAAGGGCCGCACCAGCGGCGCGGGCAGCACCACGAAGCCGAGCCGCAGCGCCGGCGCCAGGGCCTTGGAGAAGGTGCCGCAGTAGAGCACACGCCCGCTCGAATCCAGGGTGGCGAGCGGCGGCAGCGGCCGGCCCTGCCAGCGGAATTCCGAATCGGCATCGTCCTCGATCACCCACGCCCCGGCGCGCGTCGCCCAGTCGAGCAGCGCCAGCCGGCGCCCCACCGGCAGCGCCCCGCCCAGCGGGGTGGCGTGCGAGGGCGCCACCAGCGCCAGCCGTGCCGCCGGGGCGCGGGCGAGGCCGGCGGCCACGTCGATCCCCTCGGCGTCGGAGGGCACCGCCACCAGCCGCGCCCCGGCCGCCCGCAGCGCGCCGCGCCCGGCGATGTAGCCCGGCTCCTCCACCCAGGCGGCATCGCCGGGGTCGAGCAGCAGCTCGGCGGCCAGCCGCAGCGCCTGTTGCGTGCCGGCGGTGACGACGATGCGGTCCGGCTCGACGATCAGCCCTCGCGCGGCGGCGAGATGCCCGGCGATGGCCTCGCGCAGGTCCGGCCATCCGGCGGCGGAGGGATAGCCGCGGCTTTCCGGCGCGAGGCGGCGCAGCACCCGCGCGGTGGTGCGCGCCCAGGCGACGGCGGGGAACAGCTCCGGAGCCGGCACGCCGGGCGCCAGCAACCCCGCAGGCGCAGCCTCCAGGCGCGGCACGGCGGTGGCGGGCAGGGCGGCGAGCGCGGCCCCGCGCCGCGAGAGCACGGCGGTTTTCCCGGCGGGCGGGCGTGCCGGCGGAGGGGCCTCGTCGGGCAGGTCGGTGGCGACGAAGGTGCCGCACCCCACGCGTGCCCGCACGTAGCCCTCGGCGGCCAGGCGCTCGTAGGCGGCCACCACGGTCTGGCGCGCCAGGCCCAGCTCGACGGCCAGCCGTCGCGAGGGGGGAAGCCGCGCTCCCGGCCGCAACGATCCGTCGAGGATGCCCCGCCGCATCCGGTCGAACACGGCGGCGCTGGATTGGTCTGGTGCTTCCGGCATGGAATGGCCCGATCCTTTGGACCAATGACGGCCTACACTCTCCGCTCTGTCCAGGAGATTTTGCCATGCATCAGCCGCCCGCCTTCGTGCAGACCGACCCGGCCAAGGTCCGCGCCGTGATCGCGGAAAATTCCTTCGGCGTGCTGGCCACCCATGGCCCGGGTGGTCTGGAGGCCTCCCACCTGCCGTTTCTTCTATGTCCCGGTGAGGGGGAGCTGGTGCTGGAGGGGCATCTGGCGGCGGCCAACCGCCAGGCGGCGGCGGTGCGCGGGGGAGGGGAGGCGCTGGCGATCTTCCAGGGGCCGCATGCCCCGATCTCGCCGGCCTGGTACGCCACGCGCCCGGCGGTGCCGACCTGGGACTACGTGGCGGTGCACGTCCATGGTGTGCTGGAAGTGGTGGAAGGGCCCGCGCTGGTGGCGCTGATGCGGCGTCAGGGGGCGAGCGATCCGGAGGGATTCACCCTCGATTCGGTGCCGGGGCCGCTGCTGGAAAAGCTGCTGGGGGCGATCGTCGGCTTCCGCCTGCGGGCCCGGCACGTCGAGGCGCAGTGGAAACTCAGTCAGAATCGCAGCGAGGCGGACCGGCGGGGGGTGGTGGCAGGCTTGCGATCCCGCAACGCCAATAGCGTCGCCGACCTGGTGGCGGCGACGCTTTCCAGCGCAGACTGAACGCAGGAGAAACTAAAGACTCAGAAGCCTTCGCGCTCGAGGCGCTTGCGCTCCATCTTGCGGGCGCGGCGAACCGCCTCGGCAGCCTCGCGGGCTCGACGCTCGGAGGGCTTTTCGTAGTGACGGCGCAGCTTCATCTCGCGGAAGACGCCTTCGCGCTGCATTTTCTTCTTGAGCGCTTTGAGCGCCTGGTCGACGTTGTTGTCGCGGACGAGAACCTGCACTTGATTACCTACTCCTGTCCTGTGCGCAGTCTGCGCTTGCGGCGCGTGCCGGGAACACACAATTGCGGCCGGAGCACCCTGCCCCGACCGGAAGGCGCGCGCTATAACACGCCCGTTCCGTCCCGCCAACGCGCTTTCGTGCGTCGCCGATCATAGAGCTTTCGAGGTCTCCCCCGCCATGGCCATTCTCAAGATCGCCCGCATGGGCCATCCGGTGCTGCTGACCCAGGCAGCTCCCGTCGCCGATCCCGCCGCGCCCGACATCGCCCGCCTGGTCGCCGACATGTTCGAGACCATGGACGATGCCTCCGGTACTGGCCTGGCCGCTCCCCAGGTGCATGTGCCGCTGCGGCTGTTCGTCTTTCGTGTTTCGGCCGCGCGCGTCACCGGCGCGCCCGACGATCCGCCGCAGGGCAACACGGTGCTCATCAATCCCGAGATCACTCCGCTCGACGAGGAGAAGGTGTCGTGGTGGGAGGGGTGCCTCTCGGTGCCGGGCATGCGGGGGGCCGTGCCGCGCTGGCGGCGGGTGCGCTACCGCGGCTTCGGCCTCGACGGGAAGGAGATCGTCGCCGAGGTGTCCGGCTTCCATGCCGACGTGGTGCAGCACGAGAACGACCATCTCGACGGCCTGCTCTACCCCATGCGCATGACAGACCTGCGACTCTTCGGGTTCAACGAGGAGCTTTCCCGCGCCGTGGCCGCTCCGGGCAAGGGCGGGGCCTGAGGACGACATGCCGCGCGTTCGAGTCACCCACACCACCCTCTATCGCTATGCCCGCCCGGTGGGGTTCGCCCCGCACCGGCTGATGCTGCGCCCGCGCGACTCGCACGACCTGCGCGTGCTGGGCGCCACCCTCTCGGTGAGCCCCGTTCCCTCGGCCACGCGCTGGACGCATGACGTGTTCGGCAACTCGGTGCAGTTCCTGGAGTGGGATCGCGCCGTGCGGGCCGAGGAGCTGCGTCTGGTCTCGGTGCTCGACCTCGAGCACTATCCCGCCGACGTCCCGGTGCCGGAGAAGACCCTCGATCCGGCGGCCGAGACCATTCCCTTCAGCTACGCCGCCAGCGAGTTCCCCGACCTCGCCGCCCTGCTCGGCCGCCATCATGTCGACCCTCAGGGCCGGGTGGATGCCTGGGCCCGCCGCTTCCTCAAGCACGACGCGCCTACCCCCACGCTGGAAGCGCTGACGGCGATGACGCGCGCCATTCCCGCGGAATTCAGCTACGTCGCACGCGACGGCGAGGGCACGCATGACCCGCTGGCGACCCTCGCCTCCGGCCGTGGCGCCTGCCGTGACTTCGCCCTGCTGATGATGGAAGCCTGCCGCTCCCTCGGCCTCGCCGCCCGTTTCGTCAGCGGCTACGTCTACGACGAGGCCCTGGTCGGCAGCACCGAGCCGCTGGTGGGCGGCGGCGCCACCCATGCCTGGTGCGCCATCTACCTGCCCGGCGCGGGCTGGGTGGAGTTCGACCCCACCAACGGCCTGGTGGCCGGCCGCAACCTGATCCGCGTCTGCACCGCGCGCACGCCGCAGCAGGCGGTGCCGGTGGCGGGCAGCTATCTCGGCGCCGCCGCCGACTGGCAGGCGCTGGAGGTGGACGTGAGCGTCGAGGTCGGCCGCGACGTCCCCGGCTGACGGGCGAAGCAGGCAAGGTGTTCTCCTTTCGGGAAAGGAGAACCAGGAAAGCTTCATCCTTTAAGGATTCCGCGCCTGTGTCAGCCGCGGAACCCAACGAACGAAGTCCTTTTTGCTTCTTTTTCCTTCAGGAAAAAGAAGACCTTCCTTCCTTTCCTCACCCGGCGCCGCGATGCGTCATCATCTCCGCCAGGACGGAGGAATCCAGCGCTTCCCGCGCGGTGGCCTCCGCCAGAGCCCGCAGCGTGCGCTGTGCCGTGGGGGAGGCGTTCTCCAGGCTGATCGTGCGCCCCTGCGCCGCCGAGGGAGCGGCGTCGAGGCGCAGATAGCGGTGCCCCAGTCGCGCGGCGAGCAGGGCCGTGGTGCTCTGCTGCTGGGAGGCCACCAGGGCGCGCACCAGCCGCTGGCGGCCGGTCCACTGGGCGAGGCCGAGCTGCCCGCCCATCCGCCGCGGCAGCGAGAAGGCCGCCGAGACGGTGCCGATGCTCAGCACGCGGATGTCCTCTTCGGCCATCCCGCGCGCATGCACCGCCTCGTGCAGCGCCAGCAGGTCGGGGGTGGCGGCGTACATCCCGCCGTCGGCATAGAAGTCGCCCGTGATCTCGATGGCCGGGAAATAGACGGGGGCGGCGGCCCCGGCCAGCGCCACGTCCACCGCCGCCAGATCGCGGTCGGCCTCCGCCGCGCCGAACAGCCGCGGCCGGCCGGTGGTCAGGCAGAAGGCGGGGATCAGGCAGGGGTGGGCGAGCGCGCCGAGCGGAGTTGTCTCCCCGATCATGCCGCCGATTGCCCGGCGCAGCGCGTTGCCGGCGAATTTCGGCCGCCCGAGCTGGCGCGGCAGGTCGAGCAGGGCGCGCCACGAGGTGGCGGGGCGGGGCGGAAAAATGGCCGGCCCCTGCGTCGCGAAGGCCTTCGCCAGCCGTGCCGCCGGCACCTCCGCCGCCAGCCCCAGCGCCAGGATGCCTCCCACCGAGGCCCCGGCGATCAGGTCGAAATGCCGGGCCAGCGGGCCGCCGAAGCGCGCCTCCAGTGCTGCCAGCACCTCCGCGGTGTAGAGCCCGAGATAGCCCCCGCCGCTCAGGCTGAGAATCTGGAACGTCACCGCCTTACCCCGCTTCCCCCGTTTCCAGCAGTCCCGCCAGGACGCGGCACATCAGCGCCAGATCGGCCGGGCGGGAGAGGCGGTGCGTGCCGTCCTTGACCAGCGTCACCTGCACGTCGCGGCTTTCCAGCCGCGCGGCGAGCTTCAGCGCGGTCTCCCACGGCACCGTGGTGTCGGCCTGGCCCTGGATCAACCGCACCGGGCAGGCGAGCGCGATCGGCCCGCGCAGCACCAGATGCGTCCGCCCGTCCTCGATCAGCCGGCGGGTGATCACCAGCTCGCCGTACTCGCCGGACAGCCTCAGAATGCCCTCGACCATCAGCTTCTGCCGGTCGTGCGGGGGCAGGGCCTCCCACATCATGTCCTCGGTGAAGTCCGGCGCCGCCGCGAGCCCGAGCAGCCCGGCCACCCGCTGCGGCATCGCCAGGGCGGTGAGCAGCGCGATCCAGCCGCCCATCGAGGAGCCCACCAGCACCAGCGGCCCTTCGGTTTCGGCGGCGATCACCCGGCGCGCGTCCTCGGCCCATTCGCCGATGCAGCCTTCCTCGAAGTGCCCGTCGGAGACGCCGTGGCCGGAGCAGTCCAGCCGCAGGAACGCCTGTCCGGCCTCCTGGCACCAGGCACACAGGCGCTGGGCCTTCTCGCCGGTCATGTCGCTGCCGAAGCCGTGCAGGAACACCACGGTCGGCCCGCGCCCCGGCAGACGGGCCCAGGCCAGCGACACGCCGTCGCCGCGATCGAGCCGTCCGGTTTCCTCTGTGCTCATGGTTTTGCCCCCGCTGCTTCCCTTCGCCTCGTTGCGTGTTTATAGCGCAGGCATGAGCAGCGACAGCCCGTCCGTGGTTCTGCAGGTCCTGCCCGCCCTCGACGGCGGCGGGGTGGAGCGCGGCACGCTGGAAATCGCCCGCGCCCTGGTGGCAGCCGGCCATACCGCCCTGGTGGCCTCCGCCGGCGGACGCCTGGTGGCACCGCTGGAGGCGATCGGCGCGCGCCACATCACCCTGCCGCTCGCCTCCAAGGCGCCCATCGCGATGGGGCGCAACGCCGCCGCCCTCGCCGCACTGATCCGCCGCGAGAAGGTGGAGGTGGTGCATGCCCGCTCGCGTGCCCCGGCGTGGTCGGCCTTTTTCGCCGCGCGGCGCACCGGGGCGGCCTTCGTCACCACCTATCACGCCGCCTACAACGAGGGTTTCCCCTTCAAGCGCCTCTACAATTCCATCATGGCGCGCGGCGAACGGGTGATCGCCATCAGCCATTTCGTGGCGGTGCTGATCATGCAGCGCCACCACATCCCGCGCGAGCGCATCCGGATCATCCCGCGGGGGGTCGATACGGAGGTTTTCGATCCGGGCGCGGTGAGCCCGGTGCGGACCGCCGCCCTGGCCGCCGGCTGGGGCCTCCCCGCCCCCGAAACCCCGGGCGGGGCGCCGGTGCTGATGCTGCCCGGGCGCCTCACCCGCTGGAAGGGCCAGGAGGTGCTGATCTCCGCCCTCGCCCGCATGCGCCACAAGGAGGCCCTCGCCGTGCTGGTGGGCGACGCCCAGGGCCGCGCCCGCTACGTCGCCGACCTCCAGGCCCTGGCGCAGGCCCGCGGCGTGGCGGACCGCGTCCGCCTCGTCGGCCATACCGACGACGTGCCCGCCGCCCTCCTGCTCGCCGATGTCGTGGTGTGCCCCTCCACCGAGCCGGAGGGCTTCGGACGCACCGTGATCGAGGGCCAGGCCATGGCGCGCCCCGTGGTGGTCTCCAGCCACGGCGGTGCCGCCGAGACCGTCACCGAGGGCGAAACCGGCTGGCGCGTGCCCCCCGGCGACGCCACCGCCCTGGCCGCCGCCCTCGACGCCGTGCTCGATATGCCCCCCGAACACCGCGCCGAAATCGGCCAGGCCGCCCGCCAGTCCGTGCTCGCCCACTACACCACCGCCGAAATGCAGCGCGCGACCCTCGCCGTCTACGACGAGGTGCGGCGGCGATGAGGGTCCCGCTGCCGCGGGACGGGGCTCCGCCCCGGGCCCTGCCAGGGCTTCGCCCTGGACCTACCAGGGGGCAGAGCCCCCTGGACCCGATTCGATTGGTCTCCCGCAGGGGGGCCGGAGCCCCCCGGCGGGGGCCCAATGGAGTGCTGGTTCCCAGGGGGATGGCGTTGGCAGGGGCCCGGGGCGGGGGCCCGCGCCGGGCCCGGGGCGGGGCGGGGGGGCGGGCCGGGGGGCGGGGGGG
>CALNAL010000177.1 GCA_937874445.1 uncultured Acetobacteraceae bacterium
CTCCCGCCGTACCCCGGCCCCCCGTCCCGAGGGGGATCGGGGCACGACACCCGCCGGGTTGGTCGTATCGCCGTTTAGCAAGGCAAGGTGTTCTCCTTTCGGGAAAGGAGAACCAGGAAAGCCTTATTCCTTTAGCTCCGCGCCTGTCCCAGCCGCGGAGCCCAACGAACAAAGTCCTTTTTGCTTCTTTTTTCTCCAGGAAAAAGAAGCCTTCCTTCCCTACCATCCCTCCCGGCCAGGAAAATCCGCACGTGCGCCGTGTCCGCCGGGTTCTCCGCCTTCCGCCGCGCGGCCCGGGCGTGTAACATTACCGAATGTCTCGACCTGTCCGCGCGGAATTCCCGCCGCCTTCCCTCATAACCACCACCTCCGACCTGGCCGCGCTCTGCGAGCGCCTGCGTCGCGAGCGTTTCGTGACCGTCGACACCGAATTCATGCGCGAGCGCACCTACTGGCCGGAACTTTGCCTGGTCCAGCTCGCGTCCGACACGGACGTGGCGGTCGTGGATGCCCTGGCCCCCGGCCTCGACCTGGCCTCCCTGGGGGAGCTGCTGGCCGACCCGGCCGTCGAGAAGGTGTTCCACGCCGCCCGCCAGGACATCGAGATCTTCGTCCTGCGTTTCGGCGCCGTCCCGTCCCCCCTCTTCGACACCCAGGTCGCGGCGATGGTGGCGGGCTTCGGCGACCAGGTCGGGTATGACGCGCTGGTCTCGGCCCTGACCGGCAGCCGGATCGACAAGGCCCATCGTTTCAGCGACTGGTCGGCCCGCCCCCTCTCTCCTGCCCAGATCGCCTACGCGGCGGCGGATGTCACCCATCTGCGGCGGGTCTACGAGCGCCTGCGGGCGCGCCTGGAAAAAGAGGGGCGCCTGGACTGGGTCAAGGAGGAGATGGCGCTGCTCTGCGACCCCGCCACCTATCATCCCGACCCGGAACATCTGTGGGAACGGCTGCATCCGCGCACCTCCAACCGGCGGATTCTCGGCACGCTGAAGGCCATCGCGGCCTGGCGCGAGCACGAAGCCCAGCGGGCCAACATCCCCCGCAACCGCATGCTCAAGGATGAGATCCTGGTGGAGATCGCCGCCATCGCCCCGGAGACCCCCGAGGCCCTGGCCCGTGCCCGCGGGGTCACGCGCGGCTTTGCCGAGGGCCGCATGGGCGCCAGCCTTCTGGCGGCGATCGCCGAGGCGCGTGCCATCCCCGACTCCGAGCTTCCCCTTCCTCCTGCCGGGCGGGACCATCCGCGTCCCTCGCCGGCGCTCGTGTCGCTGCTGAAGGTGCTGCTGGCCGCCCAGTGCGAGCAGCATCACGTCGCCCCCAAGCTGGTCGCCACGAGCGACGACATCGACCGCCTGGCCCTTGAGGAGGCCCCCGCGATCCCGACTCTCCAGGGGTGGCGCAACGACGTGTTCGGCCGCGATGCCATGGCCCTCAAGGCGGGGCACATCGCCCTGGGCGTCGCCGGCCGCCATATCCGGCTGATCCGCACCGAGCCGCCGGAGCAGCCCGCCTCTCCCCCCGTGCCGCCGGCCTGACCCTGCTCCCCGGAGCGGGAGGGAACGCGGCTCGGGAAGAAAGGCAAGGTCTTCTTTTCCTGAAGGAAAAGAAGCAAAAGGACTTTTCTTCATTGGACTCCGCGGCTGTTCCAGGCGCGGAGCCAAATGAACAAAGCTTTCCTGGTTCTCCTTTCTCGAAAGGAGAACACCTTCCTTGCCCTACCGGTCGCCCCCGGGAGCGGTCGAGGGGGCGGGCTGGCTGTCCGGGGTGGCATGGTCGAAGATGTCGAACAGGCCGCGCAGGAATCCCGGGGTCAGCGCGGCCAGCGGATTGACCCCCACCGAGGGGTCGTCCAGCGGGCCTTTCATGCTGTAGGTGGCGGCGAACACGCCTCCCCCCTGCTCCGGGCTGAACAGGCGCCCGACCAGCGGAATCTCCCCCAGCAGCGTATTGAAGAAATAGGCCGGCACGATGGTCCCCTCGATCGCCATCTGCCGCCGGGCCAGATCGATCCGGCCCTTCGCCGTCAGCCCCAGCGAGGAGCTGAAGGCGCGCGCGTTCGTCAGGTCGAGCACGTCGCCCGTCATCCGGAACGGCACCACCAGCCGCGAAAAGCCCAATCCCGGCCCCTGCAGGACATCCACCATCCCGTAGAAGGTCATGATCTGCAGCAGCTTGGCCAGGGCCGGGGCATTCTGCATGCGGAAGTCCGTCACCTCGGAGGTGCCGTGCAGCGGATGCCCCGCCGCCCGGTCGTCGTAGTCGCCCGCGACCACGAGCTTGCCGCCCCGCATGTCGTTGACCACCCCGGCCGCCCACAGCAGCCCCCCGGCGTCGGAGGTCTCGATGGAGAGATGCCGTCCGCCGGTCCGGGGGGCGATCTCGAGGGTGAAGGCGGCCCCGCTCCTGGTCTGCCCATTCAGGACGCCCCGCCGGGTGACCTCCCCGTCGCTCTCGGCGTCGATGGAAACCCGCCGCACCTCGCGCCCGCCCTCTCCCAGGACGACCCGGTCGAAATTCGCCTGCACCTTCCAGGGCGGCCGGGGGGGCTGAGGCTTCTCCGGCGATTTGCCGTCGTGGGCGAACTGTGCGGAGGCATCGATGCTGCGTCCCGAAAGCCGGGCGGTCCAGGGCTCGCCGGCGCGGCGGGGGATGCCGATGTCGCCGGAGAAATCGGTCGCGTCTCCCAGCTTCAGCCGGGCCAGGCGCACGGTCTGCGCGACCCCGCCGGCGAAGCGGACGCTTCCCTGCGCGAAAATATCCTCGCCCTCGACGTGGAAGGAATCGATGGCGACCGGCTTGTCGTGTTCGGTCAGGAGGTGCAGCTCCGCCTCGGCCCACTTGCCCTCCTTCTTGCGGAAGTTGAGGTCCGACAGGGTCAGCTGGGCGGCGGCCAGATCGGCCTTCACGGTCACATCGCCCCGCCCGTTCCGGCGCGTCTGGGCGACGATATGCAGGGTCGTCGGCCCGCCTCCCAGGGTTTCCCCGTCCGCCACGCCGAGGCGGATCAGCTGCGCGGGGGTCGCCTTGCCGCTGAGCGTCACCTTCTGCAGCACCTGGGTCGGCCCTCCGTCGCGGAAGTCCATCTCGGCCAGGATCTGCGTGGGGATCTGCCCCAACGCCGCCGTCCCCTTCAGCTTCAACCCCTCGTTGTTGACGGTGTAGTCGAGGTTCCCCTGGTCGAGGTCCTCCCCCGCGGCGATCCCCGTCAGGTGCAGCCGGCTCAGACGGCCGGTGGCTTCGATGCGCACCTCCTCGACCGTCAGGTCATGCTTGAGCGGCAGCTGGACCACGCGCAGATGCCCGGTCACGCTGCCGGACGGGTCGCGCAGATCGATCGGGCGGCGATCCAGCAGATGGACGCGCGGATGGCGCAGCAGCCGCACCAGATCGGCGACCGGGCCGGTGACGTCGGCGTCGATGGTCATGAACTGGTCGTGGACGTTC
>CALNAL010000178.1 GCA_937874445.1 uncultured Acetobacteraceae bacterium
GCGAGGGCCGCGAGGATGGTGGAGAGACGGGAGAGGAAGGCCGCTGCGTTCATGACAATATTCCTATCATGACGTCGGCCGGAAGGCAAGAGGAATAGGGGGCGGGGGGTATCGGAACGCGCCGCGCTTTTCCGCCCCGGGGTGTTCTCGTCGGGAGAGCTAGCCGAAGGAGCGGGTCAGGGAGAGGATGGTGAGGGCGGGGCGGCCGGATGCGGCGGCGATGCGCTGGTCCTGGGCGGTGATCTCGGCGCGGGCGGGCTCATCGCCGTCGAGGCCGCCGAGCAGGTCGCTGGGCACCTTGCGGTTGGAGCGCCGGGTTCCATCGGTGTAGGTGACGTCGAACAGGACGTATTTGCCTTCGGTGTGGCGGCTCATTGCGGGTCGTTCTCCTTGATGGGCGGGGCGTCGGGGGATGCGTCGGGAGGGACGCTCTCGCGCGCGGCGCGGCGCTGGGCGACCGCCTCCTCCTGGGCGCGCAGCTTTTCGTCCAGACGGGCCTGCTTGGCCCGCTTCACGTCGGAGCGGCTCAGTCCGTAGTTCGGTCTCCGGGGCATGGCACCACACAAGAATTCGGGGAAACAAAAAGCGGGAAGGTTGAACCTTCCCGCTGGCATCAGGCTCCGCCGATCGTCAGGCGGTTTTGAGATTGGAGGCGTTCGACTTGCCCGTCTTGCCGCGCACCAAGTCGTAGGTGAGGCGCTGGCCTTCCTTGAGGCTGCTCATGCCGGCGTTTTCAACGTCGGAGATATGCACGAAGACGTCGGGCGAACCATCCTCAGGCTGGATGAAGCCATAGCCCTTGGCCGCGTTGAACCACTTGACGGTACCGGTGGACATGCTCGGTTGTATCCCTGCGCATGAAAGCCGCCTCGCGAACATCGCGGGGCGGGCCAACCCATTCGATCCCAACACACTTTGATCGGGGAAGAACACCTAGCTCGGAACCGGCTGCGGGACAGACAAGACTGCCAGCAGGCGACGAGGCGGATGAACCGAACCAAACGTTTTGACGCTTTTAGTTAGGCTGATGCCGGGCTTCTTGCAAGGCAATTCCCCGCTGCCGGGTCCGGCCGGACCTCAGATTACCGGTTTTGGGAGTGCCCAACCTGGAAGCATTGGGCTTGGAAGCGCCGGGCTTGGGAACGCCGGGCTTGGAAGCGCCGGGCTTGGGAGCGTTGGGCTTGGGGGCACGAGAACCGCGGGCGGCGAGGACCCCGGCGTCGCGCTGGACGCCGAGGATGGGGACCTCGATGCGGCCCAGCGGCTTGATGCCGGAGGCGGAGACGGCGAGGACCTCGCCGGTCACGCCGACCAGGACATCTTCCGCGCCGCAGTCGCGCGCCAGGGCGGCGTGGGCCTGTAGATGGGCCTCGGTGCCATGGACGGGGATGACGAAGCGCGGGCGGGCGTGGCGGTGCATGGTGGCCAGCTCGGCGCGTCCGGCATGGCCGCTGACGTGCACGACGAGGCCGTCGGGCGCGTCGGTCTGGGTGAGCACCTCGACGCCGCGGGCCCGCAGCGGCTTGAGGACGCGGGCGACCTCCTCCTCGTTGCCGGGGATGACGCTGGAGGACATCACCAGGGTATCGCCGAGGCCGAGCGGCGGCAGGCGGCGGTCGGTGCCGCGGGCGAGCTTGGCCAGGGCGGCGTTCTCCTCGCCCTGGGTGCCGGTGCAGACCAGGGCGATCTCGCGCCGGTCCAGCCCCTGCAGATGCGCGGGCTCGGCGAGCACGTCCTGGGTATCGACCAGGCCGAGTTCGTCGGCGGCCGCGGTGTGGGCGCGCAGCGAGCGCCCGGCGAAGGCGATCTGCCGGCCGGAGAGCCCGGCGGCGTCGACGGCGGACATGGCGCGCACGACGTTGGTGCCGAAGCAGCACACGGCGACCGTGCCGGCGCGGCTGGCGAAAATTTTACGCAGGGAGTCGCGCACCTGGGCCTCGGAGGTGACGGGCAGGTCGCGCGTGGCGTTGGTGCTGTCGCAGACCATGGCCAGCAGGCCGGCGTTGCCGAGGGCGTGGATGGTGGCGAGGTCGGTCGGCGCGCCGATCAGGGGGGTGGGGTCGAGCTTGAAGTCGCCGGTGTGCAGGATGGTGCCGGCGGGGGTGGCGATGGCCAGGGCGACGGCCTCGGGCACCGAGTGGGTCAGGCGGATCGTGCGGATGGCGAAGGGGCCGACGCGGAAGGCGCCGCCGACCGGGAAGGTGCGCAGATCGGCCTCGGCGAGGGTGCCGGCCTCCTCCAGGCGGCGCGAGATGGCGGCGGTGGCGAAGGGGGTGGCCCAGATCGGGCAGGAGAGCAGGCGGGGGAAGACATACTGGATGGCGCCGACGTGGTCCTCGTGGGCGTGGGTGACCACCAGGGCGTCGAGGCGGCCGACGGCGCGGCGCAGGGCCTCGGGGTCGGGGATGAGGGCATCCACCGCGCCGGAGCGGTCCTCGGGGAAGGCGATGCCGGCATCGACGAGGATCCAGCGTCCGTCGTGGCCGTAGAGGGTCCAGTTCATGCCGATGCGGCCGAGGCCGCCGACCGGCACGACCACGATCTCGCCCGCGCGCGCGCCGCGGAGGCGCAGCAAGACCTTCACCAAGGGGGATGTTGATTGAAGGGTCGGGGCCTGGGCCCGGATGGGATCCGCGGGGCCGCGTGAGGCCCTGGCGGAGGCGCGCGGCTTACGTCCGCGCAAAACCATCGGAGAGGGAGATAAGCGGGCAGGCAGCTTAAAGTGATGGCGGCGTTAGG
>CALNAL010000179.1 GCA_937874445.1 uncultured Acetobacteraceae bacterium
CGAGCCGGTAGCCGGCGCCGCGCACGGTCTCGATCAGCCCCTCGCCCAGCTTGCGCCTGAGGCGCCCCACCAGCACCTCCAGCGTGTTGGAATCGCGGTCGAAGTCCTGGGCGTAGAGATGCTCGGTGAGTTCGGTCTTGGAAACCGGCTGGCCGAGCCGATGGGCCAGGCATTCCAGCAGCCGGTATTCCATGGCGGTCAACCGCACCGGCTCGCCCGCCAGGGCGACGCTCTGTGCGGCGGTGTCCACGGCCAGCGGGCCGCAGGTGATGGTGGGCCGCGCGTGGCCGTGGGCGCGGCGGATCAGGGCGTGCAGGCGCGCGATCAGCTCGGCCATGGCGAAGGGCTTGGCGAGGTAGTCGTCGGCGCCGGCGTTGAGGCCCTCGACCTTCTCGGCCCAGGTGCCGCGCGCGGTGAGGATCAGCACCGGCATGGCGCATCCCGCCGCACGCCACTCGCGCAGCACCGACAGCCCGTCGCGCTTGGGCAGGCCGAGGTCGAGCACCACCGCGTCGTAGGGCTCGGTCTGGCCGAGAAAGGCGCCTTCCTCGCCGTCGGCGGCGGCATCCACCGCGAAGCCGGCGGCCCCCAGCGCGGCGTTCAGCTGGGCCGAAAGGGCGGCGCTGTCCTCCACCACGAGCAGGCGCATCAGGGCTTGGCCTCCGCCGCGCCCTCCTCGGAGAGCACGGCGCCGGAGGCCGCATCCACGCACAGCCGGACGAGGCGCCCGCTCGGCGGCAGCAACTTGAAGCGATAGACCCAGCGGCCCTCGCGACGCATCAGCTCGGTGGCGATCACCCGCCCTTCGTAGCGCGCCTCGATGGCGTCGAGAATGCCCTGCAGCGGTTTGATCTCGCCGTGCTCCACCGCGAGCCGGGCTTGCGCGGCGGATTCTCCGCCTCCCGGCCCGCTGTCCTGGCCGCGGGCGGCAGTCGGCACGACCAGCAGGGCAAGCAGCAGACGCCGACGCATATCGGCATGTTCCCCCCCCTTGCCTGAACCTCGCCTGAATGGACCCGGCCCTGAATCCGACCGGGGACATCCGGGGGCTGCCGCACCCCGCCGCGCGCTTTCGTGTGCCGTTTCCCGGCGCGATTCAGACTTTTGACGATTCCGCCAAACGCCATCGCGCTCTAGCATCGTGGCCGAAGGAGCCCACGCATGCAGAATACCGACCCCGTCTGGGACCTGGTGGAGCGTCGCCGCGCCGCCTACGAGGCGCTGAGCGACCGCATCTTTGACGCCCCCGAGACCTCCTACGGCGAATATCACGCCGTCGCCGAACACACCGCCCGGCTGCGCGCCGAGGGATTCCGCATCCGCGAGGCCCCGGCCGGCATCCCCACCGCGGTCATCGGCGAGGCCGGCGAGGGCGGTCCGGTCATCGCCATCCTCGGCGAATACGACGCCCTGCCCGGCCTCGCGCAGCGGTCGGGCGTGGCCGAACCCTGCCCCGTCTCCGATGGGGGCGAGGCGGGCGCGGGCCACGGCTGCGGTCACAACCTGCTCGGCGCCGGCGCCCTGCTCGCCGCCGCCGCGGTCAAGGAGTGGCTGGAGGCCAACCACCTGCCCGGCCGCGTGCGCTACTACGGCTGTCCCGCCGAGGAGGGCGGTGCCGCCAAGACCTTCCTCGTCCGCGCCGGCGCCTTCCAGGACGTGGACATCGCCCTCTCCTGGCACTCCGGCGCCCTCGCCGGGGTCAATGACGCGCGCTCGCTGGCCAACATGCGCATCGACTTCAGCTTCACCGGCCGCGCCAGCCATGCCGCCGCCGCGCCGCATCTCGGCCGCTCCGCCCTCGATGCCGCCGAGCTGATGAACGTCGGCGTGAACTATCTGCGCGAGCACATGCCCTCCGACGCGCGCATCCACTACGCCTATCTCGACGCCGGCGGGGTGGCGCCCAACGTGGTGCAGGCACATGCGAAAATCCGCTACGTGGTGCGCGCCGCCGACGTCGTGCAGATGCGCGCCCTGGCCGCCCGCGTGGAGGCCTGCGCCCGCGGCGCCGCGCTGATGACCGAGACCGAGGTGACCTGGCGGGTGCTCAGCGCCGTCTCCAACCTGGTCGGCAACACGCCGCTGGAGCGCGCCATGTACGCCAACTGGGAGCGCCTGGGCCCGCCGCCCTTCGACGCCGCCGACCGCGCCTTCGCCGAGAAAATCCGCGCCACCCTCTCCGAGGAGGACCTGCACGCCCCCTACCGCCGCGCCGGCGTGCCCTTCCGCCGCGACGAGCCGGTCTCCGCCCATATCACCCCCCTGGAGGCCCGCGGCGCGGCCATGCTGCCCTCCACCGACGTGGGCGACGTCTCCTGGGTGGTGCCCCTCGTCCAGGCCGACGGCCCCACCTGCGCCGGGGGCGTGCCCTTCCACTCCTGGCAGCTCACCGCCCACGGCAAGACCCCGCTCGCCCACAAGGGCATGGTCCAGACCGCCAAGGTGCTCGCCGCCACCGCCGTGGACGTCCTGCGCAGCCCCGACCTCGTCGCCGCCGCCCGCGCCGACCACGCC
>CALNAL010000180.1 GCA_937874445.1 uncultured Acetobacteraceae bacterium
CCCCCCCCGCCCCCCCCGCCCGCCCCCCCCCCCCCCCCCCCGGCCCCCCCGGCGCGGCCCCCCCCCCCCGCCGCGGCGGCGGGCGCCCCGCCCGGCGCCCCCCCGCGTGCGGGCGGGCGGCGCGCCGGCGCGGGCGGGCGGGCCGCCCCGGCGGCGGGGGGCCACCCCGGCGGCGGGGAGGCGGCAGCCGGCCCCCGCGGGCCGCCCGCCGCGCAGACCGACAACAGCAGCACCGCCGGCAGGCCGGCCCTCCGGCTTCCAGGAAACACGCTCCGCAACCCTCCTTCTCCGGCTCGGATCGTCCTCCGGCCGCCCCCAGTTAATCTCGCCGGAGCCCCCGGCTCTGGCCGCCTCAGGCCTTGTGCGCTCCCCAGAACACCGGGAACGGCGAGGGCACCACATCCTTCAGATCGGCGCGGAATGCCGTCGGGTTGAACCACTGGCCGAGCGGGACATAGGGAACCTCGTCCCAGGCGATCATCTGCATCTCCTCGCAGATTTTTTTCTGCGCCGCGAGATCAGGCGCGTCAAACCAGGCATCGCGCAGGGCTTCCAGGCGCGGGCTGGTGGGCCAGCCGAACCAGCCCTTCAGGCCATTGCCGCGCAGGGGCGGATGGTTGGCCGGGCTCGCCACCGCGAGGCCGTCATAGGTGGTGCAGAAGGCGCTCCAGCCGCCCTTGTCCACCGGCTCGTGGCTGTTGCGGCGCTGCACCAGCGTGCCCCAGTCCATCGAGACGTATTCCACGTTCAGCCCGATCCGCGAGAAGAGGTCGGCCGCCACCTGGCAGATCGCCGCCGTATCGGGGTAGTCGGAGGGCGACATCAGCGTGACCTTCTCCCCCGCGTAGCCGCTCTCGGAGAGCAGCTTCTTGGCCTGGTCGAGGCTGCGCGGGCCGGAGAGCACCTCCAGCCCTGCATCGTTGGCCATCGCGAGGCCCGGCGTGAAGATGCCCACCGGGGCGTGATAGAGGTCGGTCTCCTCGCCCTTGGCGGCCTGGAGGAAGGAGAGCTGGTCGATCGCCGGCAGCAGGGCGCGGCGCACCTTGGGGTTGTCGAAGGGCGCCTGGAGGTGATTGAGCGCGATCAGCGGCAGCACGCCGATGTGGTCGTTGAGCACCACCTTCACCCCCGGGGCGGAGCGCAGCACCGGCAGCAGGTCGGCGATCGGCTGCTCGATCCAGTCCACCTCCCCGCGCTGCAGCGCCGCCGTGGCGGTGGCCGGGTCGGGCATGATGTTCCACTCGATGCGGTCGAAATGCGCCACCTTCGGCCCCGCCGTGAAGTCCGGCGTGCCCGAGGCGACCGGGACGTATTTCTCCCAGCGCGCATAGGCCGCGATCGAGCCCGACACCCACTGCTCGGCGAGGAAGCGGTACGGGCCGGAACCGATGAATTCCTTGATCTGGGTAAAGGCGTCGGTTTTGGCGATGCGCTCGGGCATGATGAAGCAGTTGTCGGTGCCGAGTGCGGCCAGCATCACCGAATAGGGCTTCTTGAGATGGATCTCGAAGGTGCGGTCGTTGATCGCCTTCATCTCGTCGAGCCGCTCCAGCATCGCCTGGCCGAGGCCGCGCCGCTTGGCCCAGCGCAGAATCGAGGGCACGCAGTCCTGCGCGCGCACCGGCTCGCCGTCGTGGAAGAGCAGCCCCTCGCGCAGAGTGAAGCGCCAGGTCAGGCGGTCGTCGGAAAGCTCGTGGCCGGCCACCATCTGCGGCGAGACCTCGCCGTGCGAATTCTGCCCGTAGAGCAGATCCCAGATCATGAAGCCGTGGTTGCGCGCCACCGTGGTGGTGGTCCAGATCGGGTCGGGGTTCTGCAGGTTGCCCTGGGGAACGAAGTGCAGCACCCGCGACTTGTCCTGTGCCAGCGCCGGGCGGGCCAGGAGGGCTCCGGCCATCGCGGCTCCTGAGGTGGCGAGAAACTGACGACGGCGCATGGACAACTCTCCTTGCTGCGGGCCCTGCCGACTTGCATCGGCTTGCCGGCGGGGCGCAGCTTGGGCAGTTTTTCCCCCCACGACAAGACGGGAGCCCGTATTCCATGAACCTGACCGACCAAGTCCTCGCCCGCGTCGAGGCCGAATCTGCCGAATCGCAACGGCGCTGGATGGAGTGGCTGCGCATTCCCTCGGTCTCCGCCCAGCCGGCGCATGCCGCCGACATCCGGGCCGCCGCCGAATGGGCCGCCGACCAGCTGCGCGAGATCGGCTTCACCGCCGAGGTCTGCGAGACCGGCGGGCACCCCTGCGTGGTGGGCCACCATCCCGGCCCCCAGACCTCGGCCGCCAAGCTGCCCCGCCTGCTCTACTACGGCCACTACGACGTGCAGCCCGCCGAGCCGCTGGAGCTGTGGAGCCATCCGCCCTTCGAGCCCACCGTGGTGGAGGGGCCGCACGGGCCGCGCGTCTATGCCCGCGGCGCGGTGGACGACAAGGGCCAGTGCGCCATGTGGCTCTCCGCCTTCCGCGCCTGGCACGCCGAGACCGGCAGCCTGCCCTGCCCCGTCACCGTGCTGCTGGAGGGCGAGGAGGAGGTCAGCTCCGTCCATCTCAAGCCCTTCGTCGCCGCCCACCACGAGGCGCTGGCGGCCGACGTGGTGGTGATCTCCGACACCGGCATGTGGGACATCGCGACTCCGGCGATCACCGCCAGTCTGCGCGGCATCGTCTACATGCAGGTCAATCTCCAGGCCGCCAACCGCGACCTGCACTCGGGCTCCTACGGCGGTTCGGCGCTCAACCCGATCAACGCCCTCACCACGGCGCTGGGCGCACTCAAGGACGCCTCCGGGCGGGTGCAGATTCCCGGCTTCTACGAGGGCGTGCGCGAGGTGCCGGCCGAGAAGGCGCAGCAATGGGCGGCGCTCGGCTTCGACGAGAGCGCCTTCCTCGGCCAGGTCGGGCTGACCACGCCGGCCGGCGAGGCGGGGCGGCCGGCGCTGGAACGCCTCTGGGCGCGCCCCACCGCCGACATCAACGGCATCTGGGGCGGCTACCAGGGACCGGGCAGCAAGACGGTGATCGCCGCCGAGGCCGGGGCCAAGGTGTCGTTCCGCCTGGTGCCGGGACAGGACCCGCAGAAGATCGTGGCCGGCTTCAAGGCCTTCATGGCCGCGCACGTGCCGTCCGATGCCAAGCTCTCCTTCGAGGAGTTCGGTGCCGGCACGGGGCTGGAGATCTCGACGGAAAGCCCCACCGTGCAGGCCGCCTGCGCGGCGCTGCGCGCGGAATACGGCCGCGAGCCGGTGCTGATGGGCGCCGGCGGGTCGATCCCGGTGGTGGAGACGCTGATCGACGAACTCGGCGTGGAGCCGCTGCTGATCGGCTTCGGCCTCTCCGATGACCAGGTGCACAGCCCCGACGAGAAATTCGAGGTGCGCTGCTTCCACCAGGGCACCCGCAGCCACGCCCGCCTGCTCGGGCTGCTCGGAAAGGTGTGAAGCAGAGGGCGGACTGCGAACGGCTCGGACCGGGGAGCCTACCCCCGGTCCAGCCCATCGTGCCTCGCCCCGTCTACCGGACCAGCGCGGCCGTGGCGGTGCCCGTGACGCTCGGGAAGGTCTTGGTCGCGTAGTTAGTGCACTTGCTCGAGCTGAAGTTGCCCGCATAGCTGCTGCCGCCCGCGAAGACCACGGAATTGGCGATGGTCTGCAGGCAGTCGTTGGTGCTGTGCGTGCCGCCCTGGAAGCTGGCGAGCCCGTTGGGCGTATAAATCGCACCGGTCAGGTCGGGACCGACGCCGTTGGAGATGCAGAAGGTGTACGTCCCGGAGCAGCTGCTGCTGTAGCTGGAATTCGAAATGCTATTGTAATCGTTCATTTTATATTTATCGGTATAGCTTTTTTCATTATAAATATACGTCTTGGAATAATCGCTAAGAGATACATTTGATTTGGAAGTGCTCGCGTTCGTATAGAACAAAACGCCAGCCGTGCCATAGCTTGCTCCCTCCGTCGGCGCGGTAAGGGAAATGTTGGCGCCACCGCCGAGATAGACCGAGCCGCCGACGACGAAGGTCACGCCGGTTCCCGTCAGCGTGGTGCCGCCGTCGACGCTGACGTTGCCGCCGACATAATAAGTGCCGGGGCTGAGGGTGACCGTGCTGCCGCCGGTGATGTCGAAATTCCCGGCGATGTAATACGTCCCGCTATCCATCTTCAGGTTCATGCCATTGCTGACATAGACGAACGGATAGCTCCCGGCCGACACGGTCCCACCATCATTCGTCCAGCCGTTGGTGACGTTGTAGGAGGGATAGATCCCGCTGCTCGTCGCCGGCTGCGTCGCGCTCTGCGTATAGGTGGTCAGGTTGCTGGCCAGCGTCGCCATGGTGCTGTCATTGGCATAAGGGTCGCTGATCGTCGAGGAAGCGAGGTTGAACAGCAGCGGATAGGGATTGGCGCCGAGAGGGTCGGTGATGCCATAGAGTGAACTTTTGGGGTCGGTGACTGTCCCCCAGCCGCTGTACGGCCCAGCCAGAGGCCAAGCCTTGCCCCCCTTGGAACTGCCGGAACAGCCGGTGTCGGGGGGAGCGGCGCCGCACAGGCTCTCGGTGCCGTCAGAACTGGCCACGTACGAGCTGTTGTCGAGGATCGGCTGGAGCGTCTCGAAGGTGTACGGCTGCGTCGCCTCCTGGGCATAGATGGCATCCGCCGTAATCGAGGAGCTGCCGAGGATCTTGATGCCGTTGTTGGAGCGGACGGTACAGCCGGATGCCGTGACATGGCTGTTGCCGGTCACGGAAACTCCCGTCCCCGTGCTCGTCTTGTCGAGCGAGAACACACAGGGCTGGCCGCCACCGCTGACGCTGCCAGTGATCTCGGCGATGGCGGTGGAGGAAATCGTCACAGAGGGCAGGGTGCTGAGCACCTTCCCGATGCCCAGCGACATCTGGCGGCTGACCACGGCCCTGAACGCAACATTCGTGTCGGGGGTTGTTTTCACTCCTGCAACCTGGACCAGGACGAGACTGGCATTGTTTGCCGCAGTCACGCCATTGACGGCGGCCAAGCTGGTCCCGGCAGCGATGGATGCGTTGGAGAGGGTGGACTGCAGGGCGATGGAGGTCGCCGACGGGGCCCCGTTGGCATATTGCACCGCCGCCGTCATCGCCGCGATGTCGGCCTGGCGCTGCACGTCGATGCGCGCGGTGGCCCAGCTGCCCACTTCCAGCGCCAGGGCGACCACTCCCAGCAGCACCGGCAGCACCAGCGCCACGATGAGCGCGACCGCGCCACGCCGCTCCGTCCCCAGGCGTGCCAGGGTCTCCCGGCCCAGGCCAAGTCCCCGGCGGAATTGGCGCCCCCGACGACGGCCGGCGGCAACACCCCGGCCTGCTGTGGAATTCGAATTCATGTTCGCAACCATTTATAACGCGCGAATGTCAACCAGTCATTAACATACCGAAAGACTCGAATCGCAAGCGCCCGCGCCCGCCCGATGGAAGATTTTGCCAAATTTGATGAGCGGCCATCCCGGACAGGCGCCCTGCCCCGACGCCCTGCGGTTCAATTGCCGTGGGCGGCCTTGCCGTACTGCAGTGCGAGCAGCGCTTCCCACACATCGTCGTACACCTGCTCCCGGGCGTAGCCGGCCTCCTGGGCCACCGCGCTCTTGAAGTTGGGGTAGTCGATGTCGGCGACGATGCGTCCCATCGCCTCGGCCAGTTCCTGGCGGCCCACCCGGGCGCGGAAGGCATAGTCCCGGTCCGGGGTGGCGACGATCTCGCCCAGCCCCGGCAGATAGCGCTCGCGCAGCCGTTCCAGGTCGGCACGCACGCGCGCCCGCACCGTCAGCGTCTCTGTGCCCCGGTCCTTGGACTTCTGGGCGATGCTGAAGAAGCCGATCGTGGTCACCAGCCACATGAGGTCATTCCCTGGGGTCGTTCCCTGGCGGTGCGACGGGACTTCCCGGCGCGGAATCGTCTCATAGCACCGTTTGCCCGGGTCGCGTCAGCCGCCCCCGCTCGCCCCTGCCGTGTGGGCGATGGGGGTTCCCTCGGCGGGGCCGCGCCCCCCGCGCACGTACCCCCCGTGCCCCCCCACGGCCCCCCCCGCGGCCGCCCGGCAAATGG
>CALNAL010000181.1 GCA_937874445.1 uncultured Acetobacteraceae bacterium
GATCTACACCTAAGCCTTCGTCGGCAGCGTCAGATGTGTATAAGAGACAGCTCCGGGGAGACCTCCTCGGTTTCCACGTAGCCATAGACTTCCGGCAGAATGAACTTCGCCGAGAGGAAGCCGATCAGCGAAAGGATGCTGACCATGAACGTCGCCCCGGCCTTGCCGAACTCCTGGCTGATCACCGGGAAGACGAATGCCCCGAAGAAGGACGCGCCCTTGACGAAGACATAGCCGAAGCCCGAGGCCGTCGCCTTGAACCGCGGCGGTGCCACCATCGAGGTGAGGGTCATGCCGTTCGAGGCATCCCAGTAGTGGCCCCACATCAGGATGCAGGCGCCGAGCACGATGAGCAGTTTCCAATCATACATGATGGCGAAACCGCCGAGGATGAGGCCGACGAAGGCCAGCCCGAAGCCCCACATCGACAGGCCCTTGTGGCCGATCTTCGCCAGCATGGCCGGTGCCACCCAGCCCGAAAGCGTGGCCAGGCAGAAGATCAGCGCCGTCACCAGGTTGGTGCCGATGATGCCGCCGCTACTGGAGACCCCGACCCCCGTCATCACGAGGATGACCGGAAGATAGAAGGCCCAGGCTGTGAACTCCGCTCCCTGGCAGGTGTTGGAGATCCACGCGAAAATCGTCGTGCGGCGCTTGACGGGATCCTTCCAGATCACATGCAGGAAGTCGCCGATCTTCGGCTTCTCGAGCTTGACGTCCTCGTTGGGCAGCATGTCGAGCGGATCGTCGAAGAGCTGCAGGGAGACCTGCTTGGCCTTCACGAAATGCCCGCGTTGCAGCAGCGAAAGCGGCGTCTCCGGCAGATTGAGCCGCCCGAGCAGCAGGATGATCGCCGGAACGGCGCCAAGGGCCAGCGCAATGCGCCACAGCAGCCAGTGCTCCATGCCCGCCGCATACATCGCGGTGATGACTAGGATCGAGAACACCTCGCCCAGGCCGAACATGAACTGCCACCGGCTGCCCATCTCCTCGCGCTTGCCCTTGGACATCGACTCCATGATGTAGGCGTAACCGTTGGAGATGTCGCTGCCGAGCGGAATGCCGATCAGCAGGCGGATGATGATCAGATCCCATATGTTCTGCGAGAAGCCCTGCGCGATGGCCAGGATGATGAACAGGACCATCGTCAGGATGAAGACCCTCTTGCGTCCCAGCCAGTCGGCGACCATCCCTCCCAGGAAGGCTCCGATCAGCGCACCGCCCTGCACGGCCGCCGTCACCATCCCGAGCTCGAAGGCTCCCGGATTGTATTCCGCCTTCACGAAAATCAGGACAAAGGCAATCGCATAGAGGTCCCACGCCTCGATCAGGATGGTGGAGATCATCATCCACCCCCCGGCGTTGCTCGAGGCCGTCCCCGGCTTGTTCAGAAGCCGCTGCGTCGCTTCATCCGACAGTCGTCTCAGTGTCCCCTGGTCCATGGATGCTTCCTCTTCAACGTGATTCTTGTATCGTAACGATTTAAGGGCTTTTCCTGACTGCCAAGCGTTGCAGACAGAATGTTCTCACTCACGGCACGGGCATGTCGCGGGCACGTCACGATCTGCTTTTATTGCAGATCCGTTTTAAGGCGTCTTCCCTCCCGGGCCGCACGGCTCTCCAATCCCCTGGCACCGCCGGCGTATCCCGGCGACACCATCGACTTGCATGGTGTCGCCGTCAGGCAAGCTACATCACACTGGCAAAGCCGCCGTCGACATAGATGATCTGGCCGCTGACATAGTCGGAGGCGGAAGAGGCGAGGAACACCGCGGTTCCGACCAGCTCATCCGGCTTGCCCCAGCGCCGTGCCGGCGTGCGCCCGATCACCCACGCATTGAACTCCTTGTTCTCCACCAGCGGGGTATTCATGTCGGTCAGCATGTAGCCGGGACCGATGGCATTGGCCTGAATGCCATGCTCCGCCCATTCCACCGTCATCGAGCGCGTCAGCATCTTGATGCCGCCCTTGGCCGCCGTGTAGGGCGCCACCGTGGCGCGGGCGAGGTCGCTGGTAAGAGAGCCGATGTTGATGATCTTGCCCCTCCCGCGGGGAATCATCCGCTTCGCCGCCTCGCGCCCCATTACGAAGGCCGAGGTGAGGTTGGTTTCGATCACCCGACGCCAGTCGGCGGTTTCCAGCTCCACCATCGGGCGACGGAACTGCACGCCGGCGTTGTTGACGAGGATGTCGATCGCGAGCCCCTCGGCATCGAACCGTTTGAATGCAGCAACGACCTGCGCCTCGTCGGTCACGTCGAAGCAAGCCTCGTGCACGGTATGCCCGGCGGCACGCAGGGTCTTCGCAGCGGCGGCCAGGCGCTCGGCATTGGTGCCGTTGAGCACCAGCGCCGCCCCCGCCTCAGCGAGCCCCTCGGCCATCGCCAGCCCGAGGCCGCGAGACGAGCCGGTTACCAGTGCCGTACGTCCCGTGAGATCGAAAATATTTCGTTTCATGACATTACAGCTCCGTGCAACGGAAAGTGAGATCAGACCGCTCGAACACCGCCGGCAGCAGCTCGGTCCCCAGCCCCGGCCCTTCCATCGGCAGCGCATAGCCGTCGCGGATCACCGGCAGCTCGGTGACGAGCTCCTTGTACCAGCCCGTGTAGAAGGCCCGCACGCTCTCCTGGATCAGCGTGTTGGGGGCGGCAAAAGACGAGTGCATCGCCGCGACGAATCCGACGGGCCCGGTGCAGTCGTGCGGCGCGTAGGGGCGATGGTAGGTATCCGCCAGGGCGGCGATGCGGCGCCCCTCGGTGAGGCCGCCGGTCCAGCACAGGTCGGCCATCACCACCGACATCGCGTCGTGGTCGAGCATGTCCTTGTAGGGGAAACGGCTGCCCAGCGTCTCGCTCGCACACACCCAGATCGGCGTGGAGCGGGCCAGCTCCCCCAGGGCCTGCGGGGAGTTCATGCGGATCGGGTCCTCGATCCAGGTCGGATTGTAGGGCTCCAGAGCCCGGGCGATCTGCCGCGCCATCGGCAGATTCCACAGGCAGTGCATCTCGACCATGATCTCCATCCTGTCGCCGACGGCGCGACGGATCTTCTCGAACGGCTCCAGGGCCTTCTTCAGTTCGGTCGCGCTGATCGAGCGCCCCTCGTTGGCCAGGGCGGCCGGGTCGAACGGCCAGATCTTCATGCCGGTGATGCCCTGCGCGAGCAGGCTCTCGGCCAGCACATCGGCGCGGGTCATGAAGGCGTTGAGGTCCTCGTAGGGGCCGGCGTCCTCGTCGAAGTTCCAGGTGGAGACTGGCTTGATGTTGTGCGAACGCACGTAGCCGTAGCCGGCGCAGGTGTTGTAGACGCGCTGGCGCTCGCGGCAGAGGCCACCGAGCATCTGGTGCACCGGCAGGCCGCACCGCTTGCCGAAGAGATCCCACAGCGCGATGTCCACCGCCGAGGCGGCGCGGTATTCCACGCCGGTGCTCGACTGGGCCATCGGCAGGTTCAGCATCTCGCGCTGCAGCGCCTCGATGTGCAGCGGGTTCTTGCCCAGCAGCCGTGCGGCCAGCGTGTCGTGAAGGTGGGCTTCCACCGCCGCAGCGCCATAGAAGGTCTCGCCCAGTCCGATCAACCCGGCATCGGTGCGCACGCGCACCCAAAGGACATTGGAAAACTCTTCCGTACGCAGGGTTTCAATGGCGGTTATTTTCAACTGGACGTCCTCCGTTTCCGTGCAGCAGGGGGCCCATGAAATCCCCGTTCCCGCCGGCTCGATCTGTGACATATCACCAGCTGTAAAATATCACAATATACCGCCGCTTTCCGCCGCCGTTTTTTTCGCCTATCGTGCCGCCCACAACGGACGGGCCGCGGCCAGTCGAGCGTAAGGATGCGAGATCACGATGGCAGCACGGCTTTCCTCCCTGGTGCGCCTGCACCGGAAGGCTCCAGACAGAAAGGTTTCGTCTGGCGCGGGGGGCCGCTCCTCGCAGACCCTTGCCGAACGTGCCTATGACACGCTCGAGGAAATGATCGTCGGCTGCACCCTCCCGCCCGGGCAGTACCTGGCCATCCAGGACCTGCAGGAGCGCACCGGCCTGGGCCGCACGCCGATCCACCTTGCCGTCAACCGCCTGGCGATGGACACGCTGGTGCTGATCCGTCCCCGCCACGGGCTGCAGATCGCCCCGATCGACCTGGTGCGCACCCGCACCCTGCTGCGTCTGCGCCGCGACATCGAACGGTTCGTCGTGCAGCTGGCCTGCGAACACGGCGGCGCCGGCGCCCGCAACCAGATGCTGCACATCGCGGGCCTGCTTCGCGCCGACCGTGACGCCATGAGCATCGGCACCTTCAACCGCATCGACCGGCGCATTGACCGCCTGTTCATCGAGGCCTCCGGCGAGCCCTTCCTGGAGCACACGCTGCGCCCGCTGCACACCGCGTTCCGCCGCACCGGCTGGATCTACCACTCCCGCGTGCGGCCCGGGGAAAGCATGGCCGCCTCCATCGATCTGCACCTGGCCATTCTCGATGCCGCGGCGGCCGGCAACATCCACGCGGCCCTTCTCGCCACCGATGCGCTGATGCGCTTCGTCGGCACCACCCTCGACGCGCTCGGCCACGGCGCCGACCCCGCCCTGTTCGATTGCAACCTCGCACTCGAAGGGGACGGCTGAAGAAAAGCCGCCTCAGGCCTCCCCCTCCGCGAGCCGATTGACGCGCGCCCTCCCGGCTGGGAAGCTGCCCGGCGGAGAACGTCCCACCGCTTCGGCGGATTGCCAGAGGGAAAACGTCTTGAACGCCCGCATCGCGCCATCGGCCGGTTCCCCGCTCGTGAATCGGGACGCGCCGTGGCGGCTTGCCTTCGTGCTGATCCCGCGCTTCAGCCTCATCACCCTGGGGTGCGCCACCGAGGCCTTCCGGCTGGCCAACGAACGCCACGAAAGCCCGCCCTTCGCCTGCCGCATGCTCGGCGTGACGCCCGGCGAGGTCTGCACCAACGCCGGCCTGCGCCTTGCCACCGACGGCTGCATCGCCGAGGCCGCGGTCGCGTGGGATCTGATCTTTCTTATTTCCAGCCTCGATTCGGTGGAGTTCGATTCTCCCGCCCTGGCCTCCTGGCTGCGCCGCGCGGCCCGCGCCGGCACCAGCATTGCCGCGCTGGGAGCGGCGAGCGTGCTGGCCGCCCGCCTCGGCCTGCTCGACGACCATCGCTGCGTGACCCATTTCCGCCTCTACGCGCGCTTCCTCGAACGCTTTCCGCGCGTGCGGCTGGAGCGCGGACTCTATTGCGTCGATCGCCGCCGCATCACCTGCGCGGGCGGGCTCGCCGCCCTCGACCTCGGACTGCACCTGATCTCCGACGTGGTGGAGCCGCAGGTGGCCCACGAGGTGGCCGAGATCGCCATGACCTCGCGCATCCGCGGCGGGGCGGAAAGCCAGCGCATGTCGGTGCGCTGGCGCTATGGCGTGAGCGACCGCAGGGTGGAGACGGCGCTCGACCTGATGGAGCAGCATCTCGAACATCCCCTGGCGCTCACCGCGCTGGCACGGCGGGTGGGGCTGTCGGTGCGCCAGCTGGAGCGGCTGTTCGTCGCCGAACTCGGCCGGCTGCCGCTGCGGCAGTATCTCGACATCCGCCTGCGTCGCGGCCACGACCTGCTGGTCGAGACCGACGATCCCGTGGTGGCGATCGCGCTGAAATGCGGCTTCAGCGATGCCGCCCGTTTCGCGCGGGCCTACCGGGAGGCGCTGGGCCAGTCTCCCTCGGCCACCCGCCATGCCGCCCGCGGGATGGCGGGTGGGGCGCGCGATGTCGAAAATTAGCCGGTTAATGTCAAAAAACGACAGGGCCGGGGTGTTCCCGACAGCGTAGTATTTCCCCCGTTCAAGAAAGCATCCGTTCCAGCATGGAACGAACTCCCTGCTCCCGGACGCAAGCGGCGGGACAGATGGCAAGACCGCCGGCAAACCTGCCTGCGGACGACAATGGAATTTTCCCTGGATCGACCAGTAAAAGATCGAACGGGATGGAGGAAGCATCATGACCCAGACCCCAGGACTTGCTGTCGGGGATGTCGCAATCCGTCCGGTGGGGCGGAACCCGGAGCGCTGACGCCCC
>CALNAL010000182.1 GCA_937874445.1 uncultured Acetobacteraceae bacterium
GCCCTGGGGCACGGGGCCCGAGGGGGCGGAGCTGTACCACACCGGCGGTCCCTCCAGCGCCGGCGCGGCCTGTGCCGACTGGGCGGCGGAAACCCTGGGCCTGCCCGACGCCGCCGCGGTGGTGGCCCTGGCCGAGACCGCCCGCCCCGGCTCCGCCGCCCCGTTCTTCCTGCCCGCGCTGATGGGCGAGCGTGCCCCCCACTGGCGCCCCGAGGCGCGCGGCGCCTTCCTCGGCCTCGACCGGGCCCACGGTGCCGCCGACCTCGCGCGTGCCGTGCTGGAGGGGGTGGCGATGGCCGACCGGGCCCTGCTCGAGGGGCTGGAAATCGCGCGGCTGGTGCTCACCGGCGGCGGCGCCCGGTCCGATTTCTGGTGCCGGCTGCGTGCCGAGGTGCTGGGCCGCCCGCTGCACCGCGCCGCCACGCCCGAGCCGGGCCTGCTGGGGGCCGCGGTGCTGGCCTTCGCGGCGCTGGGAGAATTCCCTTCGCGCGCCGCCGCCCAGGCCGCGCTGTGCCGCACCGATGCGACGTTTCCTGGCTCTCCCGGGGGGGCAGATGCCCGCTATGCCCTCTTCAAGCGGGCCCAGGCGGCGTGTATGGGTCTGATGTCATGATTCCTCCCTCCTGCTGAGTCCGATGCGCCCCCTCGTCGCCCGTTTCGGCACGGCGCTCGCCGCCTGTGCGGTGTTCGCCTTTTTCGCGCTGACCGCCGACGGCTTCCTCGCGCCGTACAACCTGCTGGGCATCGCCAAGCAGATCAGCCACATCGCCATCCTCGCCATCGGCTTCTCCCTGGCGCTGACGGCCGCCGAGCTGGACCTCTCCTTTGCCAACATCGCCTCCCTGGCGGCGGTGGCCTGCGGCATGCTGGTGCATACCCATCATTCTCCCGTGCTGGCGGTGGCGGCGGGGCTGGGTCTGGGGCTGGCCGGCGGCCTGCTCAACGGCGCGGTGGTCACCCTGCTCAAGGTCCCCTCGCTGATCGCCACACTGGCGGTGGCGGCGATTGCCAACGGATTGGCCTTTCTGCTCACCGGCGGCGTCTCGGTGGTGGGGCGCTGGCCGACCTCCTTCACCGCGATCGGCCGCGGCGTCTGGCTCGGGGTGCCGATGCCGGTGTGGTGGATGGCACTGGTCGCCCTGGCGGCGCTGTGGTTCCTCAAGCAGACGCGCACCGGCTTCCGCCTGGTCTGCACCGGCGAGGCGACGCAGGCGGCGGCGCTGGCGGGGGTGAAGGTCAAGCACATGAAGCTGCTGGGCCTGGCGCTGTCGGGCCTGTGTGCCGGGCTGGCGGCGGTCATCCTCACCGCCTCGCTCTCCTCGGCCGCGCCCAACATGGCCTCCGACATGCTGCTCACCGCCATCGCCGCGGTGATGCTGGGCATGACGATGTTCGAGCCCGGCACGCCCAACATTCCCGGAACCCTGGTGGGCGCGCTGACCATCGGCATGCTCGCCAACGGCCTGGTCCTGCTCGGCGCCCCCTACTACGTGCAGGACATCGTGCTCGGCCTGATCATCATTGCCTCCGTTGCCACCTCGGCCTCGGTGCTGACCCGCGCCGCCTTCGCCGTGTGAAAGGAGCCGCCTCATGTCCCCCCTCACCCGCCGCGCCGCCCTTGCCCTGCCGCTGGCCCTGCCGCTGATCGCCCCGGCCCGTGCCGCCGGGCGTCCGCTGAAAATCGGCATCGTCGCCTTCCAGATGTCCTCCGAGACCCACGCCCGCGCCGCCAACGCCGCCGAGGCCGCCGCGAAGAAGCTCGGCTGGAGCACCACGCTGCTCAACTCGGGGGGGGCCATTCCCCAGTCGGCCAACCAGATCGAGAACCTCATCAGCGCCAGGGTCGATGCCATGGTGCTGTGCATGAGCAAGCCGGTCGAGCTGGACGCCCAGCTCGAGGAGGCGAAGAAGGCGGGAATCCCGGTCATCACGGTCGCCTCCGGCAGCTCGCCGTGGACGCTCTTCGACATCCAGGCCAACGAGTACCAGGTCGGCGCGGAGGGCACGCTGACCCTGTTCGGACTGATGAACTACCGCGGCGCCCTGCTCGCCGAGCGCTTCGAGGGCAACCTCGCCACCCGCATCCGCGGCCGCCTGCTCGATGCGGTGCTGGCCGAGAACACGGCGGTCTCGGTGCTGGGCAGCCATTCCATGGCCCGCACCGCGAGCTGGCAGGAGGACGTGCGCGCCGGCTTCTCGGCGCTGCTCGACAAGAACGCCGGCAAGTTCCAGGGCGTCTGGGCGAGCTTCGACGGCCAGGCCTTCGTCATCGACGACCTGCTGCAAGCCGCGGGCGTCAGGAAGGGCCAGATCCCGCTGGTCTCGATGGACGGCGGCCAGCAGAGCTTCGCGCGCATCCGCGACCCCAACTCCACTTTGGTGGCCACGGTCGCGGTGCCCTTCGAGGGCATGGGCGAGCGGGCCATCGCCGCGCTGCAATCCATCGTGGTGGAGGGCCGCCCGCGCGAGAGCCTGGTGCGCGGCCCCTATCTGCTGATGCCGGCCAAGCTGGTGGACGCCTCCAACGTGCCCGCCGAGGGCAAATGGCCGTGGTAGACGAGCCTGTCCTTCGCCTGTCCGGCGTGGGCAAGCACTACGGCGGCGTCCGCGCGCTCTCCGGGGTGGATCTGGAGATCGCCCAGGGCGAGTGCGTGGCGCTGGTGGGCGACAACGGCGCGGGCAAGTCCACGCTGGTGCGCATCCTCTCGGGCGCGCACCAGCCGAGCGAGGGCACCATCGCCTTTGCCGGCCGTCCCGTGCGCTTCCGCTCGCCCGCCGACGCGCTGGAGGCGGGCATCGCCACCACCTACCAGGACCTCGCCCTGGCGCCGCACCTGACCATCGCGCAGAACATCTACATGGGCGGCGAGCTGCTGCTGCGCCCGCACTTCCTCGGCCTGCTCGACAAGGCGCGGATGCGCCGCGAGGCGCGCGGCTACCTCGACCGCTTCGGCTTCGCGGTGAACGACCTGGACCGTCCGGTCTCCGACCTCTCCGGCGGGCAGCAACAGGCGGTGGCCCTGGCCCGCGCGCTGCGCTGGCAGGCGCGGGTGGTCATCATGGACGAGCCCACCGCGGCGCTGGGCGTCGGCGAGACGCGCATGGTGCTGGACCTCATCCGCGCGCTGGGGGCGCAGAAGGTCACGGTGATCCTGGTCAGCCACGACATGGACGACGTGGTGGCGGTGACGCAGCGGATCATCGTGCTCAAGCGCGGCCGCAAGGTGGGCGAGGTAGTGACCGCGCGGGTCAGCCCTTCGACCCTGGCCCACACCATCATGACCGGCGAGATACCCCCCGAAGCGTCGGCCGCCTGAAGAGCCCCCTACCCGGCCAGCTTCACCGCCAGCACGCCGGCCATGTTCCCCCCGCCCTCGGCGGCACCGACGCGGGTGAGCGCGCCGCTGCGTCCGTCGATGGCGTACACCGCCACCCGGCCGCTGTCGTGGCCGGGGCAGATCAGCCACCGCCCGTAGGGGTCGATGGCGAAGGCCCACGGATTGGCCTCGCCTTCCACCATGATTCCCGTCGGGGCCAGCGTCCCGTCGGATGCCACGGCGAATCCCACCAGCCGGTTGCCGCGCCGCTCGCTGGCGTAGAGGAAGCGCCCGTCGGGGGTGAGGTGCAGATCGGCCGACCATCCCGGCACCTTGCCGTCGGCCCCGGCCGGGGGCGTGCCGAGCGGCACCGTCTGGCGGCGCTCCAGCGCCCCGCTGGCGGGGTCACGCGCATAGGCATCCACCGTGGCGTCGAGTTCGTTGACGCCGTAGATCCACCGCCCCTCCGCGCCGAACACCAGCATCCGCACCCCCGCCCCCGCGGCACAGCAGGCCGCCTCGTGCGGGGTGGTGTCCATCAGTCCGCTCTCGGGGTCGATCGCCTGGCGCAGGATGCGGTCCTGGCCGAGGATGGCGGCATAGAACGCCCGCCCCTCCGGCTCGGGCAGCACGCAATGGGCGCGCGGGAGTCCGCCGATCTCGCAACCGGGCTCGCCGGGCACGCCTGCGGCGTCGAGACGGTTGGCCATCAGCCGGTCGCCATGGTACGAGGCGGCGAACAGCGCGCGCCCGGCGGGGTCGGCGGCGAGATGCATCGGCGGGGCGGCCAGACGCCCCGAGCCGAGCAGCTTGAGCGCTCCCTCCGCGCCCACCGCGAAGGCGCTCACCGGATAGGGCGAGGTGCGCACCCCGGCATAGAGCACCCCGCCATCGGCCGAGAGGGCGATCGGCAGGGTCATGGTCGCCGGCTCGACCGGGCCGGGCACACGGGTGCGCGCCAGCGGGATCAGGGCTCCGATCGCGGTATCCAGCCGGAAGCTCGCGATCTCCAGCGAGGCCGCGCACGAGACATAGACAACCACCTGCCCCACCGGAACCCTCCTCCATCTTGTCACTTGCCCCCAGTCTGCCTGTCCCGGCCCGACCGGACAAGCACATCCGCAGCCGGGCGGCCTGAAGGTAGGCAAGCAAGGAAGGTGTTCTTCTTGCGTGCAAGAAGAACCAAGAAAGCTTTATTCGTTAAGGATTCCGCGCCTGGGTCAGACGCGGAGCCAAATGAACAAAGTCCTTTTTGCTTCTTTTTCCTTCAGGAAAAAGAAGCCTTCCCTTGCCTACTCGCCCCCAAGGTAGGTGCCCCGCACCCGCGGATCGTCGCGCAGGGTGGCGGCGGGGCCGGAGAGCGTGACCTCGCCGGTCTCCAGCACATAGGCGTCGTCGGCCGCCTCCAGCGCGGCGCGGGCGTTCTGCTCCACCAGCAGCACCGCCACCCCGAGCGCGCGCAGCCCGGCGATGATGGCGAAGATCTCGGCCACCATCAGCGGGGCCAGCCCCAGGCTGGGCTCGTCGAGCATCAGCAGGCGCGGCCGGCTCATCAGCGCGCGGCCGAGCGCCAGCATCTGCCGCTCCCCGCCCGAGAGGGTGGAGGCCGCCTGCCCGCGCCGCTCGGCCAGGCGGGGGAAGCGCTGGTACACCGCGTCCAGCCGCTTGGCCTGGCCCGCGCGGTCGCGCCGGTAGGCATAGCCGCCGAGCAGCAGGTTGTCGGCGACCGACATCTCCCCGAACAGCTCGCGCCGCTCCGGCACCAGCACCAGCCCGTGCTCCAGCCGGTCCTCGGTCTCCATCCCGTCGAGCGGGGCGCCGTCGTAGCGGGCCACGCCGCGCGAGGCCAGCAGGCCCATCAGCGCGGCCAGCAGGGTGGTCTTGCCCGCCCCGTTGGGGCCCACCACCGTCACGATCCGCCCCGCCTCGACCCGCAGGCTGACCTCGTGCAGCGCCTCGACACGGCCGTAATGAACCGAAAAATCAGATACTTCCAGGAGGGCGCTCATCCGAGTGTGCTCCGGAGCGGCAAGGCAGCAAGGAAGGTGTTCTTCTTGCGAGCAAGAAGAACCAAGAAAGCTTTATCCGTTAAGGATTCCGCGCCCGTGTCAGCCGCGGAGCCAAATGAACAAAAGTCCTTTTTGCTTCTTTTTCCTTCAGGAAAAAGAAGTTCTTCCCTTCCTTCCCGAACCAAGAACCGCCCCCTCATGCGGCCGAACTCCCGAGATAGGCTGCCTGCACGCGCGCGTCGGCGCGGATCTCGGCGGGGGAGCCCTCGGCGATCTTGCGGCCGAACTCCATCACCACGAGGCGGTCCACCAGCCCCATCACGAACTCCATGTCGTGCTCGACCAGCAGGATCGTCACCCCCTCCGCCCGCAGCGCCCGCAGCAGGGTGGCGAGCGCCTGCTTTTCCGGCCGACGCAGCCCGGCGGCGGGCTCGTCGAGCACCACCAGCAGCGGGTCGGCGGCGAGCGCGCGCGCCACCTCGAGCACGCGCTGGCGGCCCAGCGGCAGGGGGCCCGCGCGCTCCCACGGAGCCGCCGCCAGCCCGACGCGGCGGAGCTGGCGCATCGCCTCGGCGGCCAGCGCGCGTTCCTCGGCGCGGTCGAGCCCGAGCGCCCCGCGCAGCAGCCCGGCCCGCCCGCGCAGATGCGCGCCGAGCATGACATTCTCCAGCAGCGAGAGCGTGGGACGCAGCCGCACGTGCTGGAAAGTGCGCGCCAGCCCCAGCGCCGCCACCCGCCGCGCCGGCAGGCCGGTGCTGTCGCGCCCGAGCAGGCGCCCCCGCCC
>CALNAL010000183.1 GCA_937874445.1 uncultured Acetobacteraceae bacterium
CCGGTCCCGGTCCGTGGGGCCCCGGCCCGCCTCCCGGTCCATGGGGGCCGCCGCACGGGGGGCCTCGGGTGTTCATGTTCCCACCCGGCGGGTATCCGGTCATGCCGCCGCTGCGCTGGGAGCCGATGCCGCCGCCGCCGCCGCCCGGCTACATCTGGCGGCCCGGCCATTGGGTGTGGAACGGCTGGGAATATGTCTGGGAGCCCGGCCAGTATGTCCTGGCCCAGCCCGGCTGGAGCGTCTGGGTGCCCGGCGGCTGGATTCTCCAGGGCGGCTCGTACATGTGGATGGAGCCGCACTGGCGCTAGCGTCCTGCCCGCTCCGTTCGCCGCATCGGCGGCGGGCGGAGCGGATCGGCAGGCCATTGAAATGAAAAGGGCGTGTCCTGATTTCGAAGGCTACAATATTTCGGAATCAGGACGAGAGCAGATCGCGATCCGGCGGGATCGCCGAGTCGCGTGAATCCGCCGGGAGAAACAGAGAGCTGGAGCGGTTGCCGTGAGCCGGTGCGAACGGAAAATGCTCTGGAACGAGGCCTCCGCCGCCCCCTACCAGCCAACCAGGATGGGGGCGTGGTCGGAGGCCTTCTCGCGTCCCCGCTCGTCGCGCTCCACCCGCGCCTCGGCGAGTCGTTCGGCCAGCGTGGGGGAAAGCAGCGCGTGGTCGATGCGCAGCCCGCGGTCGCGCGGCCAGGCGCCGGCCTGGTAGTCCCAGAAGGTCCACAGCGGCCCCTCCGGGGTGAGCGCCCGCAGCGCGTCGGTCAGCCCCAGCCAGATCAGCGCGCGGAAGGCGGCGCGGCTTTCGGGCCGCACCAGCGCGTCGTCCGCCCCGAGCACGCCGGGGGCGAGGTCGGCCTCGGTGGGGCACACATTGAAGTCGCCCAGCACCGCGAGCGGCACCTCGGCGGCCAGCAGCCCGGCGAGGTGGTCGCGCAGGGCTTCCATCCAGCGCAGCTTGGCGGCGTATCCCTCCGCGCCGCCGGAATTGCCGTTGGGCAGGTAGAGCCCGACCAGCCGCGTCCCGCCGGCTTCCACCTCGAGATAGCGTGCCGCCGCCGCGTCGGCCTCGGAGAGTCCGGGCAGGCTGCGCTCCACCACCCGCAGCGGCACCCGCGCCAGCGCCGCCACGCCGTTGTAGGACTTCTGCCCCACCACCTCGGCCTGGTAGCCCAGGGCGGCGAACCCCTCGCGCGGAAAGGCCGGCTCCTCGCACTTGATCTCCTGGAGGAACAGCACCTCGGGCTTTTCGCGCTCCAGCCAGGCCCGCACATGCGCCTCGCGGGCGCGGATGGAATTGACGTTCCAGCTCGCCACCCGCATGGCGCGTCAGCCCACCGAGAAGCTGGAGCCGCACCCGCAGGAGGACTTGGCCTGCGGGTTGTGGACGCTGAAGTAGGCGCCCATCAGCTTGTCCACGTAGTCGAGTTCGGCGCCCTCCAGCAGATCGAGCGAGGCGGGGTCGATCACCACCCGCGCGCCGTCCTGCTCGAGGTGCCAGTCGTCCGCGGCGGGGGCGTCGACCTCGAAGCGGTACTGGAACCCGTTGCAGCCGCCGGCCAGCACGGCGACACGGAGGGCCTGTTCCGCCGGTGCGGCGGAGAGGATTTCGGCGACGCGCCGTGCGGCGCTCGCGGAGAGGCTGAAGGAGTGCATTCCCGCAAGATAGGCACCCGCTCCGGTCGTTTGAAGATGGGCACGGGACGGTGTACACGGCGCCCTTCATGTCCGCCATTGCACCCTCTCCCTGGGCCGTCTCCCTCTCGGCCTCCCGCGGCCGGCTCCACCCCGAGCCGGAGGACGGCGTGCGCTCCCCCTGGCAGCGCGACCGCGACCGCATCATCCATGCCACCGCCTTCCGCCGCCTGCAGTACAAGACCCAGGTGTTCGTCAACCACGAGGGCGATTTCTTCCGCACCCGCCTCACTCACAGCCTGGAGGTGGCGCAGGTTGCCCGCTCCATCGCCCGCGCCCTGGGCCTGGAGGAGGACCTGGCGGAAACCCTCGCCCTGGCGCACGACCTCGGCCATCCGCCCTTCGGCCACGCCGGCGAGACGGCGCTCACCACCGCCATGGCCCCCTTCGGCGGCTTCGACCACAACGCCCAGAGCCTCAAGGTGGTCACCCGCCTGGAGGCCCGCTACGCCGAATTCGACGGCCTCAACCTGACGTGGGAGACCCTGGAGGGCCTGGCCAAGCACAACGGCCCGGTGGCCGATCCGCCGCCCTATCTCGCCGAATACGACGCGATCCACCCGCTGGAGCTGACCACCTGGCCCTCGGCGGAGGCGCAGACCGCCGCCCTGGCCGACGACATCGCCTACCACAGCCACGACCTCGACGACGGCTGGCGGGCCGATTTCTTCACCCTCGACGAGCTGGCGCACCTGCCGGTCGTGGGCGAGGCGCTGGAGGAGGCCCGCCGCGCCAGCCTCGACGTCCCCCCCGACCGCCTGCGCCACGAGACCATCCGCCGCGTCATCCGCCGCATGGTCACCGACGTTCTCGCCGAGAGCCGCGGCCGCCTGGAGGCGCTGTCCAGGCGAGAAAGCATGGGGGCCGAGCGAGAAGGCATGGGGGCCGAGCGGGGAAGCATGGCGGGCGCCGCCGCCGTGCGTGCCGCCGCCGGCCCGGTCATCGCCTTTTCTCCCCCGATGGACGAGGCCAACCGGGTCATCAAGGAATTCCTCTTTGTGCGGATGTATCGCCACTGGCGCGTCAACCGCATGACCACCAAGGCCCGCCGCGTGGTGGCCGAGATGTTCGACCTGCTGGCGGGCAACACCGGCCTGCTGCCCGACGCCTGGCGTGCCCGTGCCGGCGTCTCCGGCACGCCGCGCGCCGCCGGCACGGTCTGCGACTACATCGCCGGCATGACCGACCGCTACGCCCAGGAGGAGCACCGCCGCCTGACCGACCTCTCGGTGCTCGGGTAATGGCCGCGTCGCGCGTGTGGCCGGACGAGGAAGCAAGAACTTCTTTTCCTGAAGGAAAAGAAGCAAAAGGACTTTTATTCGTTTGGAGACGTGCGTCGGCGGAGCCGGGGGAACCAACAACGGGCGGAGAGGAAAGATGGCCAGGGGAGCTTCGCCCCAGCGGCACAGACGCGAAGCCCTCGTCGCGAATTCCCCGCGAGGCTTTCCCCCTTGAGGCACCGCGCCCGCCTCCTGCGCGGAGCCCAACGAACAAAGTCCTTTTTGCTTCTTTTTCCTTCAGGAAAAAGAAGCCTTCCTTATCCTCCCAGGGCTTCCTCCGCGCCCCGACTGACAGATGAATTGAGCGAGATCCCGATGACGCATGATATTTTTGCCGCCGCGCGCGCCCGTGTGCTGGAAGCGCTGGCCCGGGTGGTGCCCGGGCTGCCCGAGGCCGTGGCCGCGCGTGTCGAGGTCACCCTCCCGCGCGAGGCCGGGCACGGCGACATGGCGAGCAACGCCGCGCTGATCGTCGCCAAGCCGGCCCGCCGCAACCCCCGCGAGATCGCCGCCGCCCTGGCCGCGGCCTTTGCCGACGACCCGCTGATCGCCTCCGCCGAGGCGGCCGGCCCGGGCTTCCTCAACCTGCGCCTGCGCCCCGCCGCCTGGCACGACCTGCTGCGCGGCGTGCTGCGTGCCGGCGAATCCTATGGCGATTCCACGCTGGGGCAGGGGGCGACGGTCAACGTCGAGTATGTCTCGGCCAACCCGACGGGGCCGATGCACATCGGCCATTGCCGCGGCGCGGTGGTGGGCGACGCGCTGGCCAACCTGCTGGGCAAGGCCGGCTGGAAGGTCACCAAGGAGTACTACATCAACGACGCCGGCAACCAGGTCGCGGCCCTCGCCTGGGCGGCCTACTGGCGCTACATGCAGGCCTGCGGTCTCGAGATTTCCGCCGAGGCGTTCGACGCGCAGACGCCCAACGGCCTGCAATACCGCGGCGACTATCTGGTCCCGGTGGGCGAGGCCCTGCACGCGAAGTTCGGCCGCTCCCTGCTCGGCCCCGACGACGGCATCGCCCCCGCCGAGTCCTGGCTGGTCACCGTGCGCGACTTCGCCATCGCCGCCATGATGGACCAGATCCGCGCCGACCTGGCGGCGCTGGGCGTGCATCACGACGTCTTCTCCTCCGAGCGCAAGCTGGTGGAATCCGGTGCCGCCGCCGCGATGATCGAGCGCATGCGCGATGCCGGGCTGATCTACGAGGGGGTTCTGGAGCCGCCGAAGGGCAAGCTTCCGGAGGACTGGGAGCCGCGCCAGCAGACCCTCTTCCGCGCCACCGCCTACGGTGACGACGTGGACCGCCCGTTGCGCAAATCCGACGGCACCGCCACGTATTTCGCCAACGACATCGCCTACCACGCGCAGAAGATCGCGGCCGGCGCGAAGGTGCTCATCGACGTCCTCGGCGCCGACCACGGCGGCTACCTGCCGCGCATGCGCGCCGCCGTCAGCGCCATCGGCGGCGCGAGCTTCGAGGGCGTGCTCTGCCAGATCGTGCACGTGCTCAAGGGCGGCCAGCCGCTCAAGATGTCCAAGCGCGCCGGCACCTTCATCACCCTGCGCGACCTGCTCGACGAGGTCGGGCCGGACGCGGTGCGCTTCACCATCCTCACCCGCAAGTCCGACGCGCAGATGGACTTCGACATCGACGCGGTGGTGGCCCAGACGCGCGAGAATCCGGTGTTCTACGTGCAGTATGCCCACGCCCGCTGCCGCTCGGTGCTGCGTGCCGCCGAGGAGCAGTTCGGCGCCGCCGCCCTGGCCCCCGAGACGCTGGCGGGCGCGGACCTGTCCAGCCTGACCAACGACCAGGAGGAGCCCCAGCACCGGCGCATGGGCGGCTGGCCGCGCCTCGTCGAGGCCGCCGCCCAGGCCCGCGAGCCGCACCGAATCGCGTTTTTTCTCTATGACATGGCGGCCGATTTTCATATGCTATGGAACCGGGGCCGTGACGACGCGACCCTGCGATTCCTGCAGACCGATCATCCGGAGGAAACGCGCGCCCGCCTCGCCCTGGTGGCGGCCACCGCGATCGTCATCCGGTCCGGCCTGCGGGTGATGGGGGTTTCCCCCGTCGAGGAGATGCGCTGACGCCGGTACCCCCGTCCGCCGCGGGGAGCGGCGGGAGTGAGGCCCTCGCGTGCCGCGAGGCGCGGCGGGAGTGATGGAGAGTGCGTGCGATGCGTGAGGAACTGGACCTTCCGCCGGAGTCGATCCCGAGCTACCGGGTGCGCCGCCCGCGCGGAATGGACGCGAACACCAAGCGCCTGGTGCTCGCCGCCGGTGCCATCGCCGCCGCCCTGGTGGTGCTGGTGGGGGCCTACGCCATCGTCGGCCACCGTCCCTCCGGCACTCCCGAGATCGCCGCCGACACGCGCCCGCTGCGCACCAAGCCGGAGAATCCCGGCGGCATGCAGATCGCCGGCCAGAACGACGCCATCATGGGCGCCGGCGCCGCCGATTCCGAAAAGCCGGCCGAGATGGCCCCGCCGCCGGAGATCCCCCAGCCCCAGGCCCTGCAAGCCCAGGAG
>CALNAL010000184.1 GCA_937874445.1 uncultured Acetobacteraceae bacterium
GCCATGCCCGCGCCCTCGCTCGACGCGCTGGTGGTAGCCTGGCGCGGGGTGCGGCTGGTGCGCCAGGTGGCGGTTCTCCATGGGCTGCGGCCCGGGGGATTGGCCACGCTGGCGCTGCTGCGGCGCACGGTCCTGGCCGCCGCCACGGTGGCCGCGACCGACGTGGCCCTGGACACCGCCGCGCGGGCGGCGGTTTCCAGCCCGCTGCTCGCCCATCTCGCCGGCGACGTCGCCGGGGCGGGAGTGGCGGCGCGGCACATGGTGGTGCTGGCCCGGGCGGCGGCGGCGGCCTGCTCGCCGCTCGCGAAAGGGCGATAGGAAAGCCTACTTGAGCTGGCTGTCCTTGCTGCCGCGACGGTTGATGCCGCCGGTGCGCGGCTGACGGTCGCGCTCTTCCTGGCAGGCGATGCAGGTGCGCACGCCGGGCAGGGCGCGGCGGCGGGCCTGGGGGATCTCCTCGCCGCATTCGACGCAATAGAGGGCGGCCTCGCCCTTGGGCATGAGCGCGCGGGCGCGGGCCACCTCGTCGCTGACGGAATCGTCGATCTGTGCCTGCACCGCCCCGTCCGGGGCCCAGCCGCTCGCCATGGCCAATCCCTCTGGTAATTCTTTCTGGATTTGGGCAGGCGGTCCGTCGATTCCAGAGGGTGGCCCGTACAAGCAAACGCCCCGGAGCCAGGCCCCGGGGCGTTTGTTCGTGCAGGTCCCCATCGTTCAGCGGGACTTGTCGGCCTTGCCGCGGCGGCCAAACAGCCGGCCGAGGGCCTGGGCGGCCCCGCGGGCGATCTGGCGCTGGCCCTCGGCGGCGAGGATCATGGCCTCGCCCATCTGCTCGAACGAATTCATTGCTTATTCCCCTTGGAATTTTTGTGGTGGCAGGTGCTGGTGGAACCTGGAGAAGCGCGCAGGTCCGAAGGTTACTTCGTCTTGGGAGCGGCGCGACGACCGAAGGCGCGGCCGATGGCACGGCCGATGGCACGGGCGAACTGGCGCTGGCCCTCGGCGGCGAGAAGTTCGGCCTCACCCATCAATTCGAAGCTGTTCATGTTGGTCTCCTGTGGAGGGGGGAAGAGGGAGGATCGGTGGCTCGGCTTTGGTATCGCTACCTGAAACCGGTATCAATCACACCGGGAACATTGTCTGCTTCCGCCGAGAATGCAAGAGGATCGCATTCAGAAAAATGTTAACCCTCGCCGGGGGGCGGGCCGGCCTGGCCCCGCGCCCCTGGTGCCCACCGTCACAAAATCGGCACACCCTTGCCACCTGCCGGTCACGCCCTCCGCGTAAGCAAAAGCCTAGAGTTCCCGACAGGCTTTTTCGGATACAGGAGCGTTTGCCATGAGCCCCTCCGACGTGCGGCAGGCCACCGCCTCCTCCCCCCTTCCTGCTGCTCCGGCGCCGGAAGAACATGCGCACCCCTTGCTATTCCTGCGCCGCTGGGCTGCTCATCCCCTGCGCATGGGCTCGGTGATGCCCTCCTCGCCGGCGCTGTGCCGCCGCCTGGTTCGTCTCGCCTGGCCCGATCCCGGCCGGGCCGTGCTCGAGCTTGGTGCCGGCACCGGGGTGATCTCCGCCGCCCTGCTGGCCGCCGGCCTCGCCCCCGAGCGCCTGGTGCTCAACGAGATCGACCCCGACCTCGTGGCGCTGCTGCGCCGGCGTTTCCCTGCCGTGACGGTGATCGAGGGCGATGCCCGCACCCTCGCCGAGCGGCTGCCCGAGCGGCTGCGCGGGCGCATCGGCAGCGTGATCTGCGGCATCCCGCTGGTGCTGCTGCCCTTTGCCGAGCAGCAGAGCTTCCTCGACGCCATCGCCCGCATCGCCCCCGGGCGCGGCTTCCTGCACTACAGCTACTGCGCCACCTCTCCGTTGCCGGCCCGCCGCCACGGGCTGGAGGCTCACCGTGCCGCCTGGACGCCGCTCAATCTGCCACCGGCGAGTGTGTGGCAGTACCGACGCGCAGCCTGAACGGGTGGGCCACCGGCCGCGGCCGCGTCTCCGGCAGGCCGACCAGCACCGTCGCCACCGCCGCCACCCCCGCCACGCCGAGGGCCAGGAAGGTCGCGGTTTCGCCCCAGGAATCGCCGATCATCCCGGCCAGCACGGTAGAGGCCGCGCCCGCCAGGCCCACCACCAGCCCGACCACCCCCATGGCGAAGTTGAACCGGCCGTGGCCGCTGGTGAGATCGGCCACCACCAGCGGCACCATCACCCCCACGGCGGCGGCGCTGACGCCGTCCAGCGTCTGGGCGAGCATGGCCACGCCGTCGTGGCCGTCGTAGGCGAACACCAGGGCGCGCAGCGGCAGGGCGAGGAAGCCCAGCAGCAGCACCGTCCGCCGCCCCTGCACCTGGGCGAGACGGCCCATCCACGGCGAGACCGCCGCCGCCAGCAGTTGCGGCAGCAGCACCCAGGCCGCCACGATCAGCTCCGCCCCGCGCACCTGCACCGACGGCAGCGCTGACCACAGGTCCGACAGCAGGAAGGGCGCCAGTTCCGCCTCGGCGCGGGCCAGCGCCCCGGCGGCGGTGGGCAGCAGGGCGGCATTGCCCAGCGTGAACAGCGCCATGCAGGCCGCGAAGCGCCACAGCCGACCGTCCAGGGCGACCAGGCGGAGCGACTCCTGTCGTCGCATGCGCTCGGG
>CALNAL010000185.1 GCA_937874445.1 uncultured Acetobacteraceae bacterium
GCAGGCGCGCGGCTGGGCCGGCTCGCCGGCAGCGGTCTCGACGGGAGCGGCCTCGACGGGGGCGAGCTCGGCGGCGACAGCCTCGACGGGGGCGGCCTCGGCGGGGGGAATCTCCGGCTCGGCCGGCAGCTCCTCGGCGGCGCCGATGTCCTGGCCGGAGGCCAGCATCTCGGCGGAGATGCCGTCCAGCACCGCGCCGGCCATCAGGTCGCAATACATCGTGATAGCCCGGATGGCGTCGTCGTTGCCCGGGATCGGGTAGGTGACGCCCTCGGGGTCGGAGTTGGAATCGAGCACCGCCACCACCGGGATGCCCAGCTTGCGGGCTTCCTCGACGGCCAGCTTCTCCTTGTTGGTGTCGATGATGAACAGGATGTCGGGCAGGCCGCCCATGTCCTTGATGCCGCCCAGCGCCCGCTCCAGCTTCTCGCGGTCGCGGGTGATGTTCAGCACTTCCTTCTTGGTCAGGCCCTGGGTATCGCCCGACAGGGTCTCGTCGATCTGGCGCAGGCGCTTGATGGAACCGGTGATGGTCTTCCAGTTGGTCAGCATGCCGCCGAGCCAGCGGTGGTTGACGTAGTACTGGCCGCAGCGCTTGGCGCTGTCGGCGACATATTCCGCCGCCGCCCGCTTGGTGCCCACGAACAGCACCCGCCCGCCGGCCGCCACCACGTCGCGCACCGCCTTGAGGGCGCGGTCGAGCATCGGCACGGTCTGCTGCAGGTCGATGATGTGGACCTGGTTGCGCACGCCGAACAGGTACGGCGCCATGCGCGGGTTCCAGCGGCGGGTGTGGTGGCCAAAGTGGACGCCAGCCTCGAGCAGCTGACGCAGCGTGAATTCGGGCATCGCCATCGGCGTGACCTCTCCTCGATATCCGGTTGAACCTCCGCAGGGCCGCCACGAGCACCGGAACCGGCCGCGAAGCCGGAGGAAAGCGCCCTGCGTGTGAATTGTCGGCAGGTCCCCCCGCCGACGCGCGCGATATGGCCCACCCGCGCGGGAAAGGCAAGCGCCGAAGAGGCGGGCGCCCGCCGCCGGGGGCGTTCCCCCGGCGGCGGGCCCCGCCTCAGTCGTCGGGCCGCCGGCGGCAGCCCTCAGTCGGCCGCCCGCAGTCGTCAGGCCGGGCGTGCCGCGCGGTGCGGGCGCGCTTGACGAGCAGCTTGTTGAGGGCATGCACGTAGGCCCGCGCGGAGGCGATGATGGTGTCGGTATCGGCCCCCTGCCCGTCCACCATCTTGCCCTCCTCCTCCAGCCGCACGGTCACGCGCGCCTGGGCGTCGGTGCCCTCGGTGATGGCGCCCACCGAGTAGAGCCGCAGCGTGGCCGTGTGCGGGCAGAGGACGTTGACGGCGGCGAAGGTGGCATCCACCGCGCCGTCGCCGGTGGCGGTGGCGGTCTTCGTCTCGCCGTCGATCTCCAGCGTGACGGTCGCCTCCGGCGGGGCCTCGGTGCCGGCCACCACCCGCAGGGAGGCGATGCGGATGCGGGTGTGGTCGCGCAGATGCCCCTCGTCCATCAGGGCGGCGATGTCGTCGTCGTAGACCACCTTCTTGCGGTCGGCGAGGTCCTTGAAGCGGCGGAAGACGTCGGCCAGCGCGTTGTCGCCGATCTCGCCGTAGCCGAGGGCGCGCAGCTTGTCGCGCAGGGCGGCGCGGCCGGAATGCTTGCCCATCACCAGCGAGGAGCGACTCCAGCCGACGCTCTCCGGGGTCATGATCTCATAGGTGCCGGCGTGCTTGAGCACCCCGTCCTGGTGGATGCCGCTCTCGTGGGCGAAGGCGTTGCGTCCGACGATCGCCTTGTTGGGCTGCACCTCGAAGCCGGTGATGGCCGAGAGCAGCCGCGAGGTGCGCAGGATCTTCTCGGTATGGATCTCCGGCACCGCCGCCACCGCGTCGGGGCGGGTGCGCAGGGCCATGACGATCTCCTCCAGCGCCGCGTTGCCGGCCCGCTCGCCGATGCCGTTGACGGTGCATTCCACCTGGCGCGCGCCGCCGCGCAGCGAGGCGATGGTGTTGGCCACGGCCAGGCCGAGGTCGTTGTGGTTGTGCGCGGAGAACACCACCTTCTCCGCCCCCGGCACCCGCGCGCGCAGCATGGAAAAAATGTCCTCCATGTCGCGCGGCAGGGCGTAGCCCACGGTGTCGGGGATGTTGATGGTGGTGGCCCCGGCCTTGATCGCCGCCTCCACCGCCCGGCAGAGGAACTCCGGCTCGGTGCGGCTGCCGTCCTCGGCCGACCACTCCACGTCCTCCACCTGCTTGCGCCCGAGGCGGACGGACTCGGTGATCGCCTCCAGCACGGCGTCGGGCTCCATGCGCAGCTTGTACTTCATGTGCAGCGGACTGGTGGAGATGAAGATGTGGATGCGCTTGCGCTCGGCCGGCGCCACCGCCTCGGCGGCGCGCAGGACGTCGTTGCGGGCCGCGCGCGCCAGGCCGCAGATCACCGGCCCCTTGATGCGCTCGGCGATGGCGTGGACCGACTCGAAATCGCCCGGCGAGGCGATGGGGAAGCCCGCCTCCATCACGTCCACGCCGAGGGCGGCCAGGGCCTCGGCCATGCGCAGCTTCTCGGCGAGGTTCATCGAGAAGCCCGGCGACTGCTCGCCGTCGCGCAGGGTGGTGTCGAAAATGATGACGCGGGAAGGTTCCAGCCGGCCGAAACTGGGATGGTCGATCGTCGGCACGGATGCGGTGTCGGTCATAGTACCCGGATGCTCCTGGGGAAGAAGGAAAAACGACTTGGCCTCAGGTTCCCCTGAGCGGCGCCCCGGCTCACGGCCGGATACGGTCACGCCCAGGGGCGGGTAAGTCGAAGGAGCAGTCCGAGGGTCAGGGAAAGGGCGCACGCGGCGGCCGGCGCGGAAGCGCGCACAGACAGGCCGGAAAGGAAAGCGCCCGAGGACATGGGAAAGACCCTAGCGTCGCGGCCGCGCCGGTGCAAGCATGGCAGCCGCCCATGGGAGCGATAACAAAGGAACGCCCGATGCCCAGAGTCGCCTTCTGCCGTGCCCTGCACCCCTCCGCCAGGGCTCTCCTGGACGCCCGCCCCGAATTCGAGCTCGAACTGCTGAGCACCGAATTCCGCGGCAAGCCCATTCCCGACAAGCTCGCCGCCGCCCTCCCCCATTGTGACGGCGTGATGATCGGCCTGGAAAAAATCGGCGCGGACATGCTCGCGCTCGCCCCCAACCTCAAGGTGGTCAGCCGATTCGGCGTGGGCTACGACAATTTCGACGTCCCCGCCTGCACCCGCCAGGGCGTGACCATCGCGGTGACCAACGGCGCCAACGACCTTTCCGTGGCCGAGCACACGATGATGCTGATGCTCGCCGTGGCCCGGCGCACCACCGACTACGACGCCTCGGTGCGGGCCGGCACCTGGATGATCCAGACCGGGCGGCGGATGCACGAACTCGCCGGACGCAAGGTGCTCATCATCGGCTACGGCCGCATCGGCACGCGCGTGGCCCGGCTGTGCCAGGCCTTCGGCATGACCACCATGGTCGCCGACCCCGCCTTCCCCGTGCCGCGCCTCGCCGCCGACGGGCACATCCCCGTCACCGACCTCGCCGCCGCGCTGCCTCAGGCGGATATCGTCAGCCTGCACTGCTGGCTCGACGCCACCACCCGCAAGATGGTCAACGCCGACTTCCTCAAGCGCATGAAGCCGACCGCCTGGCTGATCAATACCGCCCGCGGCGGCCTGGTGGACGAGCCCGCCCTCGCCGCCGCCCTCACCGACGGCACCATCGAGGCCGCCGGGCTGGAGGTGATGATCGGCGAACCGCCGCCGGCCAACCACCCCTTCTTCTCGCTGCCCAATCTCGTGCTCAGCCCGCACAACGCCACGGCCGCGATGGAATGCTTCGAGAAGATGTCGATCCGCGCCATCAGGAACCTGATCGAGTTCTTCGACGGCACCCTCGACCCGGGATACACGGTCAATCCGGAAACCCTGCGCGCCTGAACGCGGCGCGATGTTCCGCCGGGAAGGTATAGAGCAAGGAAGGCTTCTTTTTCCTGGAGAAAAAAGAAGCAAAAAGGACTTCGTTCATTTGGCTCCGCGCCTGACATAGGCGCGGAGCCTTATTTACAGGTCCCCGCGCCGTCAGGCGGTTTGCAGCAGGCCCTGGGTGTAGCCGAGACAGAAGGCGAAGAAGCGGTCGCGGCCGGGGTCCACGTCGGAGAGCGGCACGTGGTCGGGGCACAGCACGCCCTCGTAGCCGACCTCGCGATAGGCACGGATGCAGGCGGCCATGTCCACCGAGCCCTCGTCGGGCATCGCCTCGCGGAAGTCGAGATAGCCGCCCTTGATGTTGCGGAAGTGCACCATGTAGATCTTCTTCTGCGGCCCGAACTCGCGGATCGCCTCGATCACGCAGGCCGTCGGGTCGCGCGCCATCTCGGCGACCGTGCCCTGGCAGAAATTGAAGCCGTGATACGGGTTCTCCGGCGCGAGGGCGATGAAGCGGCGCATCCCTTCCAGCGAGCCGAGAACGTGATGCACCCCGTTGAGCCCTCCCGGCGGATAGGCCGGGTCGTGGGGATGGCAGGCCAGGCGCACCTTCGCCTCGGTGGCCGCCGGCAGCAGCGCGGAGACCAGGTACTCGATCGCCTTCCAGCCGTCGGCCTCGGAGATGCCGCCCGCCGCGGAGGCCAGGATCTGGCCGCCGGCCTCGGCGCTCTTCATCTGCGCCTTCGGCGAGGGGCCCTTGCCCGAACCGTCCTCCGGCAGGACCGTGCCCCAGTAGGAGAAGCGGGAATCGCTGTCGGCGCTGTATTCCTCGGCCTTGAAGGTCGGGCACTTCATGCCGCCCCGCCCCTCGGTGACGCCGGTGCGGGTGATGCCGACCATGGCGACGGTGTATTTCACCATCGGCACGCCGGCGGCACCGGCGGCGCGGATGTTCTGGCACAGGCGCGCGACGATCTGCTCCGCCTTGGGGCGGTCGCGCAGGCTGTCGAGCAGGACCGAGCCGATGTCGAGGGCGAGACCCTCGAGCTTCATCCCGAAGCTCTCGATGCGCGCCTTCTGGGCCTTGAGACGGGCCACGTCCCAGGTTCCGTCGTCGTTGCAGACGTCGCGATTGGGGCGGGTGTCGATGACGATCCCCTTGGCCCCGAGCTGGGCGGACAGGCGCAGACGATCATCCGTGGGGTCGATCAGCTGTTCGCCGATATACATTGCAGAAACCTCCCTTGACTTCACTGTCGCATCAACGGATTCCAAAAATTTTTTTAACGTCATTTATTTCATATACAAACGGCACGAACACCACAGCATCATTCAATACAATTCCAGACCGGATCGAAAAAAATTGCTCGATGTTTGATCGGAATCCATCGTACGCATATAATATTTATGTGATGTAATAACCATAAAGGCGAACACGTCCAAATCCGTCGCTGAATTGATTGATATAATTATTAAATTGACAGTCCCAATTTCCGCGACCGCACCCCGTATAGGCCCTCCTCCGGTGGCTATACGTTACGAATACGGAACGTTATGGGCG
>CALNAL010000186.1 GCA_937874445.1 uncultured Acetobacteraceae bacterium
ACCAGGTGGCTTCGGCCGGCGACTATCTCGGCGGGAACCAGCTCGCGGCCGGCGGGGATTACCTCGGCGGCAACCAGGTCGCCTCGGCCGGCGACTACCTCGGTGGCAGCCAGCTCGCGGCCGGTGGCGACTACCTCGGCGGCAACCAGAACCAGACCGCCTGACCGCCTCTTCTGACTTTCCCACTCCAGGCCCGGTGCCCCGCGCCGGTCCTGGCTCCCCTGCTGCCGGGTGTGCCGGCGGAAGGTCCCTCCTCCCGCGCGTCCGGCAGCAGCGCGGGACCCGGTTGACGGGCTTTGCTGCCGCGGTCGCCGCCAGTCGTCTTTTGCGGCGGCCGTCTTTTGCAGCGGCCGTCTTTTGCGGCGACGGGGCCCGGCGACGGTCCCCACGTGGCGTGGCATCAGTTCCTGGCCACAGACGACGGCTGCGCCTCTCCCGCAATGCCCCCCCGGAGAAGCCGCATCCCCGTCCCGCGCTTGACACCGCCCGCGCCCCCTGGGCTAGCCTGCCGCCAGGGAGATAAAGCCATGCTCTTCACCACCTACATTCCCACCCGCATTCTCTTCGGCGCCGGCCAGCTCGCCCATCTGCACGAGCAGAAGCTGCCGGGCCGCAAGGCGCTGATCGTCATTTCCGCCGGCAAGTCGGTGCACGCCACCGGCGCCCTGCCCCGCCTGGAGGCCGAGCTGAAGACGGCCGGCGTGGCGAGCGTCGTCTTCGCCGGTATCCAGCCCAACCCGACCAAATCCTCCATCATGGCGGGCGCCGCCCGGGCCCGCGCGGAGGGCTGCGATTTCGTGGTGGGACTGGGCGGCGGCAGCTCCATCGACGCCGCCAAGGCCATCGCCCTGATGGCCGCCAACCCCGGCGACTACTGGGACTACATCGCCTCCGGCAGCGGCAAGGGCCTGCCCATTCCCCACAAGCCCCTGCCCATCGTCGCCATCACCACCACGGCCGGGACCGGCACCGAGGCCGACCCCTGGACGGTGGTCACGAAGGAGGACACCAACGAGAAGATCGGCTTCGGCACCGACGACACCTTCCCCGTTCTGTCGGTGGTCGATCCCGAGCTGATGCGGAGCATCCCGGCGCATCTCACCGCCTTCCAGGGCTTCGACGCGCTGTTCCACAGCACCGAGGGCTATTTCGCCAAATGCGCCACCCCGGTCAGCGACCTCTTCGCCCTCAAGGCGATCGAGCTGATCGGCCAGCATCTCCCCACCGCCGTGGCCGAGGGCGGCAACCTGGCCGCCCGCGAGGGAGTGGCCCTGGCCAACACCCTGGCGGGGCTGGTGGAATCCACCTCCTCCTGCACCTCCGAGCACTCGCTGGAACATGCCCTCAGCGGCCACCATCCCACCCTGCCGCACGGGGCGGGGCTGATCATGCTGAGCCTGGCCTACTACCGCCACTTCGCGGCCACCGGCGCCTGTGATTCCCGGCTGATCGCCATGGCCCGCGCCCTCGGCCGGACGGAGGCCGACAAGCCTCTCGATTTCGTGGAGGCCCTGGCCGATCTACAGCGCCGATGCGGCGTCGCGGAGCTGAAGATGTCGGACTACGGCATCACCCGCGCGAAGATCCCGCAGTATATCGCCAACGCCCGCGCCACCATGGGCGGCCTTTTCGCCGTCGATCCCGCCCCCCTCTCCGACGCCGACTGCGCGGCCATCCTGGAAGAGTCTTACCGCTAGAAGCATCGGGGACGACAAGGCCAGGGCTCCGCCCTGGACCCGCCAAGGGCCGAGAGGCCCTTGGATCCCGGTCGTTTGGGGCACGTCGCCGGTTTCCGCCGCGGCTCGCGCCTCAGCCCTCGCGGATCAGATCAGGATTCTGGGCGCTGCGCGCCTTTTCGCTTGCCTCTCGGCAGGCATCATGATAGGAATATTGTCATGAATGCGGCGGCCTTCCTCTCCCGTCTCTCCACCATCCTCGCGGCCCTCGCCGCGCTGGTCG
>CALNAL010000187.1 GCA_937874445.1 uncultured Acetobacteraceae bacterium
GTCCCGCTCCTGCGCATCCTCATCCCGCCCCAGTGGGGCGATCCCCTTCCTTGCGAGCAGCGCCTCGACCCCCAGCCCGGCGAGCCCTCGCCGGTGCCAGGTTTCCCCGCAAAACTTGCCTGACTCCGTGCCGCGCGAACTCGCGCCCATAACGTTCCGTATTCGTAACATATTGGGCACGGAAACACTGCCCCTGCCGGGTCCGGGCGGAGCGTCGCGCGAAGGCGCACGCCGGGCACGGCGGGGTTCGGGGCAGCGCTCCGGCCGGCGAAGCCGGCACGGCACGTCGGGCGGATTCAGGAGGCCGGCGATTCCTCGTAGGGCGGCTTGTGCAGCCCCTTCGGCGAATAGGTGAACACCTCGCAGCCGGTTTCGGTCACGCCGAGCATGTGTTCGAACTGGGCCGACAGGCTGCGGTCGCGGGTCACGGCGGTCCAGCCGTCCTCGAGCACCTTCACGTCGGGGCGACCGGTGTTGACCATCGGCTCGATGGTGAAGAACATCCCGGGTTCCAGCACGGTTCCCTGGCCACGGCGGCCGAAGTGCAGCACGTTGGGCGGCTCGTGGAAGGTGCGTCCCACGCCGTGCCCGCAGAAGTCGCGCACCACCGACAAGCGCTGCGCCTCGACGTAGCTCTGGATGGCCCAGCCGATGTCGCCCAGCGTGGCGCCGGGCTTCACCACGTGGATGCCGCGCATCATGGATTCGTAGGTCACGTCCATCAGCCGCTTGGCGCGCACCGCGGGGGTGCCGGCCGCATACATCCGCGAGGTATCGCCGTACCAGCCGTCGAGGATGACGGTGACGTCGATGTTGAGGATGTCTCCGTCCTCCAGCCGCCGCTCGCCGGGGATGCCGTGGCAGACCACGTGGTTGAGCGAGATGCACACCGACTTGGGATAGCCGTGATAGTTGAGCGGCGCCGGAGTGGCGTGGTGGTCCCGGATGAACGTGTCGCAGATGTGGTTGAGTTCCTCGGTGGAGACTCCGACCTGCACGTGCGGGACGATCATATCGAGGGTCTCGGCGGCGAGGCGTCCGGCGGCGCGCATGCCGGCGAAATCCTCCGGTTTGTAGATGGTGATCGTCCGCCTGTCGCCGCCGCCGTCCATGACTTCCTCGCTTTGCCCGGCCGTATTCTCGCCCCGGCTTCTGCCTTGTGCATGCGCACGGGAGCGGGCCGACCGGAAATGGATCGCAATTTTTGCAACATGAGCAGCCTGGCTCGCCGCTGCAAGGGGCTTGGCGCCATGCCGGGCATGCCTGGGCTTCCCGCCCGGCGCCAGCCAGACATGCGCCACCGCCCCTCGGCGTGTGCGCAGGCGTGCGGGTATGGTAAAAGCAGACTGCGGTGCCAAGAACACGACGCACCGCCGGGGGTCTGCATTTCGGGGGACGATCCGGCGAGGCGGCGAAGGTTGGGGCCGCAGTCGCGTGGCAGGGTCGCGGGGGGTTCCCGGACCTGCTGGCGGGGTTTTCCCGCCGAGGCTTTCCAACTCGGACGCCGGTTTTCCGGCGCCACCAAAAACAAGAAGGATCGCGTCGTGGCCAACGAAAAATCTCAGAATGTTCAGGATGTCTTCCTGAACCACGTACGGAAGAACAAGACCCCGGTTACCGTCTTCCTCGTCAACGGCGTCAAGCTCCAGGGCATCATCACCTGGTTCGACAACTTCTCGGTGCTGCTGCGCCGCGATGGACACACCCAGCTGGTCTACAAGCACGCCATCAGCACGGTGATGCCCGGCGCGCCCATCCAGCTGTTCGACGCCGCCAAGGAGCCCGCGGCCGCCGCCGCGCCGGCCTCGCCCACCACCCTCACCCTGCCTCCGCGGGAGGCCGTTCCTGCCCGTGGGGAATAATCCGTCTGCGGGCCCGGCTGGCAGTGGGGGACGCGCGTCTCCCACCGCCCCCGCGCCAACCCGCGCCGCCGTCGTCCTGCCGTGGGAGAGGCTTCCCACGGACAGGGCGCTGGCGGCCGGAACCGCCCCTGATTCCACCCGCGCCTCCGAGGCCCGCCTCGCCGAGGCCGTCGGGCTGGCCGCCTCGATCGGGCTGGTGGTGGTGCATTCCGCCATCGTGCCGCTGCGCGCCCGCCGCCCCGCCACCCTGCTCGGCGAGGGCCAGGTCGAGACTCAGAAGCACGCGCTCGCCCAGGCCGGGGTCAGCGTGGTCGTGGTGGATGCCCAGCTCTCCCCGGTGCAGCAGCGCAACCTCGAGCGCGCCTGGGACTGCAAGGTCATCGACCGCACCGGGCTGATCCTCGACATCTTCGGCGAGCGTGCCGCCACCCGCGAGGGCTCGCTGCAGGTCGAGCTGGCCCATCTCGAATACCAGCGCTCCCGCCTGGTGCGCTCCTGGACCCACCTGGAGCGCCAGCGCGGCGGCTTCGGCTTCCTCGGCGGCCCCGGCGAGACCCAGATCGAGGCCGACCGCCGGATGATCGGCGAGCGCATCCTCCGCCTCAAGAAGGACCTGGAGCAGGTGCGCCGCACCCGTGGCCTGCACCGCTCCGCGCGCAAGCGCGTGCCGTTCCCCGTCGTCGCCCTCGTGGGCTATACGAATGCCGGAAAATCGACGCTGTTCAACGCGATGACCGGCGCCGAAGTCACTGCCCGCGACCAGCTTTTCGCCACGCTGGACCCCACCATGCGCGGCCTGCGTCTGCCCTCGGGGCGGCGCGTCATCCTCTCCGACACGGTGGGCTTCATCAGCGAGCTGCCGCACGAGCTGGTGGCCGCCTTCCGCGCGACCCTGGAAGAGGTGGCCGAGGCCGACATCATCCTGCACGTGCGCGACGTCGCCCACCCCGACACCCTCGCCCAGCGGGCCGACGTGCTCGGCGTGCTGGAGGGCATGGTGGAGGACGGCACCCTCGATGCCGCCTGGCAGGGCCGCGTGCTGGAAGTCTGCAACAAGGCCGACCTGCTCGGCGGTGTGGACCAGGTGCCGCCGCGCAAGGGCGTCGTGGTGGTCTCCGCCATCACCGGCGAGGGGCTGGAAAGCCTGGCCGTCGCCATCGACGCGCGCCTCTCCGCCGGCATGGACCAGGTGGACTACACCCTCGATCCCGCCGACGGGGCCCGCCTGGCCTGGCTCTACCAGCATGGCGAGGTGCTCGGGCGCACCGATACCGAGTCCGGCGTCCGCCTCACCGTGCGCCTCCGCCCGGAGGACCGCGCCCGCTTCGAACGCCGCGACTGAACCAGGGACGTTTCCGCCATGACAGGTTTCGATCGGGCCGCGCTGGCACGCATCGAGGAGGCGATGCGCGACGCCGCGCGCACCGAGATCCTCCCCCGCTTCCGCCACCTCGGCGCCGGCGACATCCACGAGAAGAACGGCCCCCTCGACGTGGTGACTGTCGCCGACCAGGCCGCCGAACGCCGCATCACCGCCGCCCTGACCGCCGCCTTTCCCGGCTGCGTGGTGGTGGGCGAGGAGGCCACCGCCGCCAACCCCGACCTGCCCAAGGCCCTCGCCACCGCCGATCTCGCCTTCGTCGTGGACCCCATCGACGGGACCGCCAACTTCGCCGACGGCATGCCCCTCTTCGCGGTGATGGTCGCCGCCGTCCGCCGTGGCGAAACCATCGCCTCGGCCATCCTCGACCCGATCAGCGACGATATCTCCCTCGCCCTGCGCGGGGAGGGGGCCTGGTCGGCCACCCCCGGCGGGCGTACCACCGACCTGCATGTCGCCGCGCCCGTCCCCCTCTCGCAAATGACGGGCAAGTTCTCCTGGCGCTACATGCCCCCCGCCATGGGCGCCGTCGCCTGCCGCAACATCCCGAAAATCCGCGCCACCTGGGACTGGCGCTGCGCCGGCCACGAATACCGCCTGCTCGCCGCCGGCGGCTGCCACTACCTGCTCTACTATCGCGCCCTGCCGTGGGACCACGCCCCCGGCGTGCTCCTCCTCCAGGAGTCCGGCGGTTTCGCCGCTACCTACGACGGCACCCCCTATTCCCCCGCCCACCTCGGCGGCGGCCTCCTCTGCACCACCGACCGCGAGTCCTTTCACGCCTTCCGCGAGGCCGTGCTCCCGTAGCGTTCCGCCTTGCGGCGGACGGGGCTTTGCCCCGCACCCTACCAGGGGCTCCGCCCCAGGACCCTGCCAAGGGCATAGCCCTTGGAACCAGACGCAAAGCCCGAAGGGGGCGCGAGGGAGCGCTCAGTTCCGCCTCGTCGCGCCCCCTTCGGGCTTTGCGTATTGGGTCCAGGGGGCCGCGCCCCCTGGTA
>CALNAL010000188.1 GCA_937874445.1 uncultured Acetobacteraceae bacterium
TGAATGGCGTGCTGTAGCCCGATGCGGCCGCGGCGCCAAGCCCCGCCCTGTGCCCGCGGCACATGCGCCGTTGGCAAGGCAAGGTGTTCTCCTTTCGGGAAAGGAGAACCAGGAAAGCTTCCTCCGTTAAGGGCTCCGCGCCTGTGTCGGACGCGGAGCCCAATGGGGAAAAGTCCTTTTTGCTTCTTTTTCCTTCAGGAAAAAGAAGATCCTTCCCTTCCTTCCACGGCCACGCCGGCCTCAGCCCTCGAGCAGCACCCGCACATGCGCCGCGGCCGCGGCGGCGAGGGCGGCGGGCTCGTAGCCGCCTTCCAGGATCGATACCAGCCGTCCCTGGGCATGGCGCCGCGCCACGGCCAGCAGGGCCGCGGTGATCCAGGCGAAATCCGCCGTTTCCAGCCGCAACTGGGCCATCGGGTCGGCCTTGTGGGCGTCGAACCCGGCCGAGACGATCAGCAGCTCCGGAGCGAAGGCGTCCAGCGCCGGCAGCAGCTTTCCCGTCCAGGCGGCGCGGAACGCCTCGCCGGTGGCGCCGGGGGGCAGGGGGGCGTTGACCACGTTGCCGCAGCCGTGCTCGCTCTCGGCGCCGGTGTCGGGAAAGCAGGGGAGCTGGTGGGAGGAGACGTAGAACAGCGAGGGGTCGCGGGCGAGTATCTCCTGGGTGCCGTTGCCGTGGTGGACGTCGAAATCCGCGATCGCCACGCGCGCCAGGCCCCAGCGCGCGCGGGCGTGGCGGGCGGCGATGGCGGCGTTGGAGAAGAGGCAGAATCCCATCGGCCGCGCCGCGCCGGCGTGGTGCCCCGGCGGGCGCACCGCGACGAAGCTCTGCCGCGCCCAGCCCTCCAGCGCCGCGTCCACGCCCAGCACCGCGCCGCCCGCCGCGTGCAGCGCCGCCGCGGCCGAGCCGGCACTCATCAGCGTGTCGGCATCGAGCGCCACCTGTCCCTCCTCGGGGCGCAGGGCGAGGATGCTTTCCACATAGGCGGCGGGGTGGACGCGGCCGAGCTGTTCGCGCGTCGCCTCCGGGGCATTCTCGCGCAGCAGCCCTGAGAACTCGGGACGCTCCAGCATGCGCAGCACGGCGCGCAGGCGCTCGGCGGATTCGGGGTGCCAGGGGCCGGTGTCGTGGGCGAGGCAGGCAGGGTGGCTAATCAGCGCGACCGGCACGGCTTTTCTCCTCGCGGATCTCCTCGCGGGCGAGGAGGGGGAGTCAGTCGGACTTGCGGCGTATCACCAGGCTGAATACCCCGTTTTCCTCGCTCCAGGCCAGCAGGGCGTGGCCGGTCTCGTGGCAGAAGGCCTGGAAGTCGGCCACGGCCGCGGCGTCGGTGGCCAGCACGCGCAGCCGCGCGCCCGCCGGCAGTCCGCGCAGGGCGCGGTTGGCGCGCAGCACCGGCAGCGGGCAGGACATGCCCTGGACGTCGAGGAGGGTTTCGCTCATGCGCGCCATCCTGCGCGGAGGCAGACGGCGCCGCAAGCAGGGGATCCCGCAAAGCGGGGGTATCTTTCCATCCGTGAGGTTTTGCCGCAGGTTGCCCGTCCATGACCCCCGCCCTTTCTTCCGCCCTGATGCCGCTGGTGCGCCTGTTCGACCCCGAACTCGGCCACCGCTTTTCCCTCCTCGCCCTGCGCTGGGGGCTGGCGGGCGTTGATCGCACGCCGCCGGACCCGCGCCTGGCCATCGACGTGCTGGGCCGGCACTTCCCCAATCCGCTCGGCCTGGCCGCCGGCTACGACAAGGACGCGACGGTGGTGGCCCCGGTGAGTCGCCTCGGTTTCGGCTTCGTCGAGACCGGCACCGTCACCCCCCGCCCGCAGCCCGGCAACCCGCGTCCGCGCCTCTTCCGCCTGCCCGAGGACGGCGCGGTGATCAACCGCATGGGCTTCAACAACGCCGGGGTCGGCGCCTACCTCGGCCACCTTGCCGCCGCCCGCCCGCACATCCGCCCCGGCGTGCTGGTGGGCGCCAACATCGGCATCAACAAGCAGGGCGCCGACCCCGAGCGCGACTATCCCGCGCTGGTCGCCGCCGTGGCGCCGCATGCCGACTACATCGTCATCAACGTCTCCTCGCCCAACACGCCGGGCCTGCGCGACCTGCAGGGGGAGGAGAAGCTGCGGGGCATCCTCGCCGCGGTGCGTGCCGCCGTGGCCTCCCGCCCGTCGCTACAGGTCCCGCCGCTGCTGGTGAAGGTCGCCCCCGACCTCGATCCCGCCGGGCTGGACGCGGTGGTGGAGGTATGCGTCGAGGCGGGGGTGGAGGGGATGATCGTCTCCAACACCACCATCGCCCGGCCGGCCACGCTGCGCTCGCCCTTTGCACGCGAGAGCGGGGGGCTGTCCGGCGCGCCGCTGATGGCGCCCTCCACCGAGATGCTGCGCCGTGCCGCCCGCCGCGCCGCCGGACGCCTGGTGCTGATCGGCGCCGGGGGCGTGGCCTCGGCGGCGGACGTGCTTGCCAAGCTGCGCGCCGGCGCCTCGCTGGTGCAGCTCTACACCGCCATGGTCTACGCCGGCCCCGCCCTGCCGGGGCGCATCCTGCGCGACCTCCCCGCCACCCTGGCCGCCGCCGGCTTCGGCTCCGTCCGCGAGGCGATTGGGGCGGATCTGTAGGAAACAAGCAGGCCCTTCTTTCCCGGGCGGAAAAGAAGCAAAAGGACCTCCCCCGGAGGGCTCCCGCCTCCCGATCTGCCCTCCTGATCTGCCAGGACGTATCGATGGACATCCTCCCCGGCTTTGCCTCGCTCGCCGCCCGCTACGACGGCTTCATTCTCGATCTCTGGGGGGTGATCCACGACGGACAGACCCCCTATCCCGGCGCGGTGGAGGTGCTGACCCGGCTGCAACAGACGGGCCGGCGGGTGGCGCTGCTCTCCAACGCCCCGCGCCGCTCCGATACCGTCACCACGCTGATGCAGGGCATGGGCATCCCCGACCGCCTCTACAACGTGGCGCTCACCAGCGGGGAGATCACCCGCCGGATGCTGGCCGAGCGCACCGATCCGTTCTTCGCCGCCCTCGGTTCGCGCGTCTATCACCTCGGCCCGGAGCGCGACCGCTCGGTGCTGGAGGGGCTGGAGGCGCGCTACACCCGCGTGGACAGCCCGGCGGAGGCCGATTTCGTGCTCGACACCGGCTACGACGACGCCGCCCCGGCCATCGACGCCGCGGCGCGCGACGCCGAGCTGGCCGCCTGCCGCGCCGCCGGTCTGCCGATGGTGTGCGCCAACCCCGACCTGGTGGTGGTGCGTCGCGACGGCACGCGCCTCTACTGCGCGGGCACGCTGGCCCAGCGCTACGAGGCGCAGGGCGGGGCGGTGCGCTGGATCGGCAAGCCCGACCCCACGGTGTATGGCCCGGTGGTGGCGCTGCTGGGCACCGCGCCGGAGCGCACGCTCTGCGTGGGCGATTCGCTGCGCACCGACATGGACGGAGCCCGCCGCGCCGGCCTCGCGGGGGCCTGGATTCTCGGCGGCATCCACGCCGAGGCGCTGGAGGCCAGCCCTCTCGGGCGGGACGCGGCGGCGCGCCGGCAGGCGGCCGAGGCCCGGCTCGACCCGGTGGCGGCGGTGCCCTTCTTTTCCTGGTAGCTCGTCCCGGGGGGCGTCCTGGCCGTGGGCAGCCGATCAGGCGTGCCCGGCCGCGCCCGACAGGGCCACGGGGTCGATGCCGAGCCCGGCCAGGGCCCGGCGCCACTTGGTGCCGATCTCGGCATCGAACACCAGCTCCGGCGTGGCCGGCGCGGTGAGCCAGGCGTTCTCGCGCACCTCGCCTTCGAGCTGCCCCGGCCCCCAGCCGGCATAGCCCAGCGCCAGAACTCCCTGCTTCGGCCCGCCGCCCCCGGCGATGGCCTTGAGGATCTCCAGATTCGCCGTCAGCGCGTAGGAGTCGTTGACGCGCAGGCTGTCCTCGCCGGTCCAGTCGGTGCTGTGCAGCACGAAGCCGCGCGCGTTCTCCATCGGCCCGCCCTCGCAGAGGCGGATGGTGCGGGCCGGCGGGCGCGGCTGGATGTCGAGCTGGCGCAGCAGATCCTCGAAGCTCGGCCGCGTCAGGGCGTGGTTGAGCACCAGCCCCATCGCGCCCTTGGCGCCGTGGTCGCAGATGTAGATGACCGAACGCACGAAACGCGAATCCACCATGGCCGGCATGGCAATGAGGATCTGACCGGCCAGGGAGCCGGGCAGGCGGGGCTGTCTCTTATACACATCTGACGCTGCCGACGAAGGCTTAGGTGTAGAT
>CALNAL010000189.1 GCA_937874445.1 uncultured Acetobacteraceae bacterium
ACCCTACCCTTGGATGTCGGAATATGCTTCGCTTTTCCGGCCCGCGGCATTGCGGCGCGGGGGAGGCAGGGCGCCGGGGGCAGACGCGGAGCCAAAAGAATAAAGTCCTTTTGCTTCTTTTCCTTCAGGAAAAGAAGACCTTCCTTCGTCCTGATCCAGCCGGAAAGCGGCCAGGTCGCGGCACGCCCGTCCGGAGGGCTTGCGGATTCCGGTCGATCGGCTGATAGGCTGCGCGGCGTTTTTTGCGGAGGCAGCAGCATGACGGGATACACGGCGGGCGAGAGCGACCGGCGGCCCTGGGGACGCTGGACCGTGCTGGAAGCCGGGCCGCACTATGCGGTCAAACGCATCGAGGTGATCCCCGGCGGGCGGCTCTCGTTGCAGCGCCACCAGTTCCGCGCCGAGCAATGGGTGGTGGTGGCCGGGGTCGGCACCGTCACGCTCGGCCGGCGCACCCTCGAGGTGAAGCCCGGCGAGAGCGTGCATATCGACGTGGGCGAGGTGCACCGCATGGAAAACCGCGGCACCGCCGAGGTGGTGTTCATCGAGGTGCAGACCGGAGAGCGCCTCGAGGAGACCGACATCGAGCGCCTCGAGGACGTCTACGGCCGCGCCTGATTCCTACAGAGTCCGCGTGACCTTGTGCAGCGCCGGCGGACGGTCGGGATCGCGGCCGCGCCGGCGCGTGGCTTCCTCCACCGCCAGATAGAAGCACAGCAGCTGGCCCAGCAGGTCCGGCTCCGGCGCATCCGGCGGCAGGGTGGGCAGCGCCGTGGCGCCGGCAACCGCCGGGCCGGCCGCGAACACCGGCACCCCGCGCGCCACGAACCCTTCCAGCAGCGCGCGCGAGGAGGGCAGGGTCGGGTCATTCTGCAGGAAGGCGAAGGCCGGGAAGTCGGGGCCGGCCAGCGCCATCGGGCCGTGCGCCACCTCCGCGGTGGAAAAGCCCAGCCCCACCACTCCCGCCGTCTCGGCCAGCTTCAGTGCCGCCTCCGCCGCCAGGCCCAGCGCCGGGCCGCGGCCGAGGGTGAAGATCCGCTGCGTCGCCGCCAGGCAGTCGGCCAGCGCCGACCAGTCCAGCCGCGCCGCCGCCGCCAGGCGCTCGGGCAGGCGGGCCAGCGCCGGGTCGGTCCGGCCGGCCCAGGCGTCGATCAGCGCCATGCCAGAGGCCAGCGTCGCCAGCACCGTCTTGGTCGCCGCCACGCTGCGCTCCGGGCCGGCGCCGATGTCGATCACCTCGTCGCAGGCCGCCGCCAGGGGGGAGGCCGCGTCGTTGACGATCGCCACGCAGAAGGCGCCCTCGCGGCGGGCCAGCTCGGTCTGCGCCAGCAGGTCGGGGCTGCGGCCGGACTGCGAGATCGCCAGGAACGCCGCCCCCTTGAACCTCTGCCGCGCCGCGTAGAGCGAGGCCAGCGAGGGCATCGCCTCGGCCGGCACCACGCCCACATGCCGGGCCAGCAGGTATTCCAGGAACATTCCCGCATGCGCCGAGGAGCCGCGCGCGCAGAGCACCGCGACGGACGGGTCGAGCCGGCGCAGCTTTGCCGCCACCCGCGCGAAATCGGCGGTGCGGGCCAGGCCGCGCGCCACCGCTTCGGGCGCCTCCAGGGTTTCCTCACGCATCAGGCTCATCACGCCATCCCTTCTATTTGCGGGCTATTTGCGGGCCCGCAGGCGCGGGTCGAGCGCGTCCTGCAGTCCGTCGCCGAACAGGTTGAAGCCGAGCGCCGCCAGCAGAATCGCCAGCCCCGCGAACACCGCCGGCCACGGCGAGAAGGCCAGGAAATTGCGGCTCTCCGCCAGCATCCGCCCCAGCGAGGCCGTCGGCGGCTGCGTGCCCAGGCCGAGAAACGACAGTGACGCCTCCACCAGGATCGCGCTCGAAAGCGACAGCGACGCCTGCACCAGAATGACCGGCGCTAGGTTGGGCAGCAGATGTCGCCACAAGACCCGGAAATCGGAAGCCCCGCCCGCCCGCGCCGCCACGATGTAGTCCGCCTCGCGCAGCAGCAGCGCCGGACCGCGCAGGGTGCGCGCGAAAATCGGCACATACACCACCCCGATGGCAATCGCCGCCGAGGCCGCCCCCGGCCCCAGCACCGCAATGATGCCGATCGCCAGCAGAATGATCGGGAAGGCGAACAGCACGTCCATCAGC
>CALNAL010000190.1 GCA_937874445.1 uncultured Acetobacteraceae bacterium
ACGAGATCTGCGCATGTCTCGTGGGCTCGGAGATGTGTATAAGAGACAGGTCATGTTCTGCTCGGTCAAGGCTTTCCCCTCACTCTGCGGCGATCGCGCGTGGCGGCAACACCGCGCCCCGCCGCCTCGCTCCGAAGGGCGATCTAGTCCAAATCGAATCGAAAAAGAAAGGGGAATGCCAGCTGGTCTGCCCCTCCTCTCTCCGAGCCCCCATCGGGGCGGGAGGGGATGGGACGGAAAGGCAATATTAGTCCTGAATGCAACAATGTGACTTTCCGGCAACACCCGCCCGCAAGCACACACGGCATCGTGCGCGCCAGTAGCGCGACCCCGCCAGAGCGGCTAATAAATTCCGGTTGTCGGGGGCTGCGATGGTAAAGTGCAAAGCCAAGCCTCGAGTTGCATGCCTTGGGGCCAACGTCATCCCATTACGTCAGCGTATTTGCTCGCATCACCGGGATGTACTTCATCTGTGGATTGAAGCAGGACAGCGTATGGGGCTGTGCGATGCCTCGGTTGTTCTTGCAACGTCCGGAGAATCGACCACTGATTACGTGCTGGTCTGGGTGCGGGAAAATCCGGATCCCGCGTACATGATTACCCCCGTCGGCATGGAATGGCGGATTACCGATACGTTGTACCACAGGGTACTGTCCCACCAGGCCAGTTTCGAGGCCGCCTTGCAGTTCATCCGCCCCGTGCTCTCCTCCCCCGTCGCGGCCTGACGCAATGGCCCTGATTCTTCTCGTGGAGGATGACCCCGACGTCGCCGGCATGATGGTCGAGGTGCTGGAAATCCTCGACCACGAGGTCCGCCACGTCACCGACGCCCAGGCCGCGCTCGCGCTGGTGGACGCCGGCCTGCACCCCGACCTCGTGCTCACCGACCTGATGATGCCCGGCGGCCTCGACGGGGTCGGACTCGCCGCCGCCCTGCGCGCCCGCCGGCCCGGACTGCCCGTGGTGGTGACGACCGGACACCTCGCCTCCGCCGCCACCGAGGCCGCCCACCTGCCCGTGCTCGTCAAGCCCTTCCTCACCGAACAGCTCGAAGACGCCATCGCCGCCGCCCTCGCGCACGAGCGGTAAGAAAGCAAGGCAAGGTGTTCTCCTTTCGGGAAAGGAGAACCAGGAAAGCTTTATTCGTTCAGGGCTCCGCGCCTGTGGCAGGCGCAAAGAAGACCTTCCTTGCCGTCAGCGCTTCGCCGCGTACGGGTTCTCGCTGTCACGCAATTGCAGGCGGATCGGCGCGCCGGGCAGGTCGAACGCCTCGCGCAGGCTGTTGACCAGGTAGCGCTGGTACTCGTCGGGCAGGCGCGACACCCGCGTGCCGAACGCCACGAAGGTCGGCGGGCGGGCCTTGGCCTGCGTGATGTAGCGCAGCTTGATGCGCCGTCCGTCCGCCAGCGGCGTGGGATGGCGGGCCAGGGCCTGCTCGAACCAGCGGTTGAGCGCCGACGTGGACACCCGCGTGTTCCACACCGCGTGGGCCCGGCGCACCGCCGGCAGCAGGCGCTCCACCCCCTGCCCGGTCAGCCCCGAAAGCAGCACCAGGCCGATGCCCCGCATCTGCGGCAGCGAATCCTCCAGCCGCTCGATGACCGCCTTGCGCGCGGCGTTGCGGTCGGGGGGGAGGTCCCACTTGGTCAGGGCCAGCACGCAGGCGCGGCCCTCGCGCTCGATCAGCCGGGCGATCTGCAGGTCCTGCTCGGAGAGGCCGGCGGTCGCATCCACCGCCAGCACCACCACCTCGGCCATCTTCAGCGCCCCGATCGCCGCCCCGGTGGACATCTGCTCCAGCCCCCGCTCGACGCGCGCGCGCTTGCGCAGGCCGGCGGTATCGACCAGCTCGATCTCGCCCTCCGCATCGTGCAGGCGCACCGCCACCGCGTCGCGGGTCAGGCCGGGCTCGGGGCCGGTGATCATCCGCTCCTCGCCGAGCAGGCGGTTGAGCAGGGTGGATTTCCCCGCGTTCGGGCGCCCGACGATGGCGAGCTTCAGCACCTCCGACGCGTCCTCCTCCTCCGGGGCCTCGGCCTCGGGGGGCAGGTGGTCGGCGATTTCCGCCATCAGGTCGGCCAGTCCCTCGCCGTGCTCGGCCGAGACCGCCACCGGCTCGCCCAGGCCGAGCGCATAGGCCTCCAGCGCCGCTGCCGCGCCGCCGCGACCCTCGGCCTTGTTGACCACCAGCAGCACCGGCCGGCCCTGGCGACGCAGCCAGGCGGCGAAATGCGCGTCGGTCGGGGTCAGCCCGGCACGGGCGTCCACCACGAACAGCACCAGATCGGCCCGCCCCACCGCGCCCGCCGCCGTGGCGCGCATCCGCCCGGCCAGGCTCTCGGGGGGAGCCTCCTCCAGCCCCGCGGTATCGACCAGCTGCACGCGCCGGCCGCGCAGCAGCGCCTCGGCCTCCTTGTTGTCGCGCGTCACGCCGGGGGTGTCGGCCACCAGCGCCGCCCGGCGCCCGGCCAGACGGTTGAACAGTGTCGATTTGCCGACGTTGGGGCGGCCGGCAATGACCACGATGGGCAACATGAGTGCTACCGCCAAGCCGAAAGAGATGCGTCGGCAGAGACGAAATAGACGCTGCCCCCCGCCACCACCGGCGGCACCGAGATCGCGTCCGGCAGGTCCTGCCGCCCGAGGATCTTGCCCGTGTAGGGGCTCACCGACGCCGCATGGGAATCGCTGGAGGCCAGCACCAGCCGGTCGCCGGCCAGCACCGGACCCATCCAGGTGATGCGGTCGGTGCGCTTCTCGGCATCGCCCCACAGCGGCAGCTGGCAGGTCCAGCCGATGCGGCCGTCCTCGGCGGCGATCGCCATCAGCTCAGCCTGGGTGCTCAGCACGAACAGCCAGTCCCCGGCAAGCCAGGGCGTCTCGGCGGTGGCGATCTCGCGCTGCCACAGGCGCCGGCCGCTGCGCAGGTCGTTGCACACCAGCAGGCCGCCCATGCTGCCGACATAGACCCGCCCGCCGGAGATCACCGGCATGCCCGCGATGGCCGAAAAATCGACCATGCTGGTGCGCCCGCCGATGGCGGCCAGGCTGTCGGCCCACACCACCGAGCCGGAACTGGCGCGCACGGCCACCAGATCGCCGGTGGCAAAGCCCGCCACCACGATGCCGTCGGAAACCGCCGGGGACGGCAGGTCGAGCACCGCCGTCTCGGGCAGGGGCGCCTGGTAGCCCCACAGATGGGTGCCGTCCTTGGTGGCCAGCGCGTGCAGCTGGGCGTCGAGCGTGGCCACGAACAGCCGGTCGCCGACAATGGTGGGCGCGGCGCGCACCGGGTTGGAAACCCCGACGCGCCAGCGGATCTTGCCCGTGGCCGCATCGAGCGCCAGCACCTCGGCCCGACCGGTGCCGACGTAGAGGGTGTTGTCGTCGAAGGCGATGCCGCCGCCGAAATTGCTGCTGCGGTCGTCCTCGGCCTGGGTGTCGGTGCGCCAGATGCGCGCGCCGGATGCGGCCGAATAGGCCGACACCACGGCGTCGCTGTCCATGGCGAACACCCGCCCGCCGGCCACCACCGGACGGGCGGTGATCTTGCGCCGGTAGCCGCCGGATTCGCCGATGTCGGACTGCCAGGCGCGGTGCAGCGCGTCGGCCACCTGGGGATGGCCCATCACATGGCCGGGCACTCCGCCGGCCTGCGCCCACTCGGCATTGACCTCCGGGGCGGGCAGCTTGACCGCGGGCATGTCCGCGTCCGCCTTCGGCGCGTGGAAATCCATCACGTCGATGCGCTTGCCGGGCAGCGGTTTCTTGGTGTCGCCGAACCAATCGTCCCAGATGCTGCATCCGCCCAGCACGAGCGGCAGCAGCAGCGCGGAACGCCGCGTCAGGCGGGAAGTTTCCTTCATCGGTTCAGCCTCCCAGCTGCTCGAGCAGCGCGGAGGCCCGTCCGCGCACGTCCTCGGGGGCGGTGATGTCCTGGGCCAGGGCCTTCAGTGCCGCGCGGGCCTCGTCGGACTTGCCGGTGCGGATGTCGAGCAGCGCCATCTGCTCGGCCGCCAGCGCGTGCCAGGGGCTGGTGGGCACCAGCAGCGGCTTGAGGCGCTCGGCCAGGGCCGCGGGCTCGCCACGGTCGAGGTCGCGCTGCACCGCCACCAGGATGGCCCCGTCGCGCAAGGCCGGGTCGGCCTGCGAATCGCCGGCCACCTGGTTCCACAGCGCGGCCGCTCCGGCACTGTCGCCGGCATCGGCCTTCAGCGCGGCCAGGCGCAGGCGGGCGGCCGTGCGATAGCCGTCGCCGCCCTTCGCGATCACCTGTTGCAGCTTGGCCGCGGCTTCCTGGCGGGCCGGGCCGGGCGGGCCGCCGGCGCCATCGAGCGCTTCCAGGAAAACCTGGCCGATACGGACCGCCTCGCGCGACTGGTGCCCCCGCCAGACCTGCCAGCCGCCGGCACCAACCACCACCAGAACCGCCGCCACCAGCAGAACACCGCCGTATTTCTGCAGCAGCTTCTTGGCACGCTCGGCGCGCAGTTCCTCGTCGATTTCGTCGAAGATGTCCGACACGGCTGTTCCTCGAAAGCACACGATTAGAGCCCCCGGTGCGACACAGGCCGCCGGGTGGCGCCGGACCATAGCGGCGCCGTGCCCGGGGAGCAAACCAAAGCACGCCCGGGGCGGGGCGCGGCGTCTATATTTTGCCGGGAAGCGATGGGGACGGCCGGGTAAAGGGGGCGTTCATACTTTCCCGGCAACATCGGGAACATGAGCGACCTTCTCCGACAATCCCGGTCTCCCCGGAAGCAAGCCCGGCAGCACGCCGCGGCCCGGGTCGCCTGCGCCGCCCCCCCGGCCC
>CALNAL010000191.1 GCA_937874445.1 uncultured Acetobacteraceae bacterium
GACCCGCGCGAGGGCAAGCTCATGGCCATCGTGACCCGCGGCGGCAAGCCGGCCCTGACGCCCAAGCGCAGACGAATTGGAGAGGCAGATGCGGGCGCTGAAAGCGGCGGTGGTGATCATGGGGGTGCTGATCGTCGCCGGGGTGATGTTCGTGGGGACGGTCATCGTCCGGCGCAGCCTGGCCCCGCCCTCCGGAGCGGCGCGCGTGGCCGAGATGGTGCTCGACGAACCGCCGGGCACGCACATCGCGGAGATTTCACCGCTGCCGGAGGGAATGGCGCTGCGCCTGGAGGGGGGCGGGCCGGACCGGGTCGTGGTGGTGGATCTGCGGAGCGGACACAGGCTGGGGGGCGTGAAGCTGACGCACTGAAGTGCATTTCCCGCCAGATTGATGTTGCGTCGCCGGGCGCGAGGCCGTAAAAGGCGCGCCGGCCTGCGTCCCCTTCGTCTAGAGGCCTAGGACATCGCCCTCTCACGGCGGTAACAACGGTTCGAATCCGTTAGGGGACGCCAAACCTCCCAGGGGCGGCAGGCAAGACATCGCCCCCCCCTCCGTTTCCCGAAAAACCGTGGCTTCCCAAGCAGCCCGTCGCCGGACGGGGCGTGTGCAGGCGGATGTTTCATGCCCTGCCTGCGCCGGCGGAGCGGCGCCGGATTTGGCGAACCGGACGGGGCCTCCCACGATAGAATTGCCCCTCGGAATCACGCTTGCGGGAGAAGCGCTCCTTCGGGCGGAGAGCGGCGGATTTTCGCGGCGGGCCACCCGGCGGAGTTTCCGGGGCGGGGCTTGCATATCAAAGCAAGGATAGATATAACCTACATTGTATTATTATGTAGTGACGCAGCGTAGAAAAGATGGGCAAGCAGGACCAGTGTTTACCAAATCCACCCCCTACATGGGCAGAAATAGTTAATAGAAAACTTATAGATACGGGATCGCACGGAAGATTTATAGCCGTCGATCAGCATTTTATGAGGTCATGTATTTCTCGCTGGGTCGAGGATATTTGTGTCGACGAAGATTGGTATTTGAGTAAATACCATGATGTTCAGAACGCTGTGTCGGAAAAAATTTTTACGTCCGCACGGCAGCATTATACTCAAGTCGGTTTCTATGAGAATCGATTTCCCTATGAAATCCTTGTCGATGAGGAATTTTATTATGCCGCCTATCCCGATGTGCGGGCTGCCTGCGGGGAAGGGGGGCATAAATCGGCACAGGAGCATTTTGAGCTTTTTGGATTCCGCGAGGGGCGTCTCCCCTATCGGGGCTTTCACTTTCTTTCGGTTCAGGATGTCCTTCCCGTCTGCCTGAAGAATGACGCGGCAGGCATATAGTACTATTTGCGCAGGTAACCCGATATGAACGACTCTTCCGAAGATTCAAAACGAAACGGCGCGTCCCCGCCGGTCTTTCCCCCCTCCTGGTTCGACGAAGAAGCGTATCTCCTGACCCACGAGGATGTGGCGGCGGGGGTCGCGTGCGGGGCCATCCACTCCGGATATGAGCACTATGTCACGCAGGGGTGGCTGGAAAACCGCAGCGTGGTTTTCTCCCGCCAGGCGCCGCACGACCAGTTGTACCGCTGGGGAGTCGTCGAGAAGGATCAGCCTCTCCCGGGAGCGCAGGGGGCGAAGTTCCGCTGCAACATAGAGCTGGCGGTGGCCTCCGGGGGCGGCGGCCTGTTCGTCTCCGGCTGGATCGATGATCTGGAGAGTCCTCTGGATACGATCCGCATCGTCAATTCGAATTGGATGTTCATATTCTCCGTTTCCGATCTGGTTCGTGTCCGCCGCGCCGATGTCGAAAAGGAACTTGGGGCCTCGCACCAGCATTCCTATGGATTCTTCGGGTTCTGCAACACCGGGGATCCGCTCGTCGTGGAGTCTGTGGGCTGTTCTTTTAATATCCAGCGCCAGGACGGCAGTGCCGAACAGACCAACGTGAATATCGGCCGGATCGGCGATGTCGAATTGCGGGATCTGGTGCTGAACTACTTCGCCCAGGCGGGCTTCTACGGAAACCGTCAGGTCGAGGCGATCCGGGCCTGCGGTTCCGGATTCGGGGCGCAGATCGCCGGGTTCAACCGGGACGTATCGCGCCGCCTGGTCCGGGGCGCCTACACGCGGAATTTCGGCGGGACCCGGCCGTTGCGCGGGTCGCTGATGGTCTGCCTCTACGGCAAGGCGGAATTCGTCTTTCTCCAGAATGCCCTGTTCTCCGGCCGGCCGGGTTTCCAGGATTACGAGATCATCTGGGTTTCCAACAGCCCCGACCTCTCCGAGCGCCTGCTGGCCGAAATCGAAATCGCCCATTCCGTCTATGGCGTCCCGCAGACCGCGGTGCTGCTGCCCGGCAATGCCGGATTCGGCGCGGCCAACAACGCGGCCGCGTCGTTCGCGCACAGCGACCGCGTCATCGCCATCAATCCGGACGTGTTTCCCAAGGATCTGGCCTGGGCCCGCAAGCACACCGACCTCGTGGACGGGCTGCCGGCCGAGCAGACGCGTCTTTTCGGCGCGCCGCTCTACTACGACGACGGCTCCCTCATGCATGGCGGCATGTATTTCGAGTTCGATACCGGCGTCTCCCTCAAGGCGGATTCGGTCGAGGACTGCCGGCTGGTCCGGGTGGAACACTACGGCAAGGGCGCTCCCGCCGCCTCGCAGCGGTTCACCCGCCCGCGCCCCGTGCCGGCCGTGACCGGCGCGTTCATCTCCTGCGATCGCGCCTGGTACGAGAAGCTCGGCGGGTTCAGCGAGGACTACATCTTCGGCAACTACGAGGACGCCGATCTCTGCCTGAAAAGCCTCCAGCAGGGGACGCCCTCGTGGCTGCACGACCTGCGGCTGTGGCACCTGGAAGGCAAGGGGTCCACCCGCCTGCCGGCGCACGAGGGGGGATGGCTCGTGAACCGCTGGCTGTTCGCGGATCGCTGGGCGAAAGAAATCGATCATGGGCTTCTCGGCCCGAACCCCACGCGTCTGCCGGGGGCCGGCGGCGAGGCCGTGCCCTCCTCCTCCGAAGACACTGCCGGAACCGGGAACTAGCCATGCGGGTGCTTCTGATCGGCGTCTTTCACCCCGAGATCGTCCGCGGCGGCGCGCAGCAGGTGTGCTACGAGCTTTTCGAGGCGTTGCAGGCCACGCCCGGCATCGAGCCGACGCTGCTGGCCGCGATCGATCCGAGCTGCGAGTCCCTCTACAAGAGCGGCGCCCGCATCACCGGCTTCGATGGCCGGCCGAACGAGTTCCTCTATCTCAGCCGCGAATACGACTACTGGTGGCACAAGAGCGGCAACCGCCTGCTGCATGAATCCTTCGTCGAGTTCCTCCAGCTGGTGCAGCCCGAGGTGGTGCATTTCCATCACTTCATGCTGCTGGGCCTCGACCTCCTCACGCTGACGCGGCGCACGCTGCCGAACGTCCGCATCGTGTTCACGCTGCACGAGTTCCTCGGCATCTGCGCCGCCGACGGCCACATGCTGCGCCGCAACGACCGCTCGCTCTGCCGGCACGCCAGCCAGGTGCGTTGCAGCCAGTGCTTCCCCGGGCGCCGCCCGGAGGAATTCTTCATGCGGGAGATGTGGGTGAAGCGGCACTTCGAGGCGGTGGACGTGTTCACCACCCCCAGCCGCTTCATGATCGAGCACTATGTGGACTGGGGGCTCGAGCGCGACCGCATCGTCCATGTCACCAACGGCCAGCGCGACTACACCGGCGGCCATCGCCTGCCGGCTTCCCGCGGACGGCACAACCGCTTCGGCTTCTTCGGCCAGCTGGTGGACGACAAGGGCGTGTGGGTGCTGATCGAGGCGGTGCGGCAACTGCGCTCCGAGGGGTTCACCGACTTCGTGGTGGAGATCAACGGCGGCAACCTGCAGTACGCCTCCGAGGCGCGCCGGGCGGAGATCGAGGCGTTCCAGAAGGAGGAGGAGGCGCTGCCCTTCGAGGAGCGGCGCGTGTTCTTCCTGGGGTCCTACGCCGTGGACCAGCTGCGCCAGCGGATGGGCCGCGTGGATTGGTGCGTGGTGCCCTCGGTGTGGTACGAGACCTTCGCGCTGGTGATCTCCGAGGCGTGGATGTTCGGCCGGCCGGTGATCGGCTCGGACGTGGGGGCGATGGCGGAGCGCATCCACCACGACAAGGATGGCCTGCTCTTCGGAGTCGGCGATTCCCGCGCCCTGGCCGAGACCATCCGGCGGGCCTGCACCGAGAAGGGGCTGTGGGAACGCCTGTCCGGCGGCATCCAGGCACCGCCGCCGCGCGAGGCGATGCTGGAGGGGATGCTGGACGTGTATCGGGATTCGGCCAGTGTTCAGCCCGGCAGCACGGCCGTATCCAGTGCTGTGCGGCCCCGCTCGCACAGGCCACGCACGGCCGCAATGCCTGAAGAGGCGAAATAAAAAATTGCCATGGCAAGCAAAATTCCTTGCGAATTGTTGCATATCTGTCCTACAGATATTATCCATGGCAGGCATTTTGATTTTTCGGACGCCGTGCCGGGAAAACGGGATTTGACGCCCGGTGCCTTTGCCGTGGCTTTCGACTCATGGTGAGCGGAGCACATCCGTGTGGTATTATTTGAAAATGCCATGAAAGATGGCCGTCAATTTTTGACTCGATAGCCAACACGCGAGGTAGATATGGATCAAGAAATGACAAAATCGTTCATTACCTCTTTTAGACAAGCCCCAAAAGAGGAGCGCATTTTGTTGCTTTCCGCGGAGGTCGAGGAATCCCCCTCTGCAATGGGAAACATCATATCTATTCTTGCGGCACGGGATATCGATACGGATGTATTTGTAAGCGTCCTGACGGAAATACATGAAAAACAGCCAAACAATCTCCCTGCGCTCTATGCTCTCATATTGCATAACATTCGCGATGGAAATTGCCAAAAAGCAAGAGAGATGTTGCTGGAGTGCATAAAACTGTGGCCGTCCAAATTTGACGCGTACAAGCAGATTCTTCGGCTTGATATCGTGGAGCCGACAATTTCCATTGGAAATTTTCTCAAGTTGGCGCGGCCTGTTCTTGAGGATCCGCTTGTCGCCGGAAGCTATCGATACCAGCTCGCGCTTGCGCATCTCGATGTGGATGCCGAGGACAGAAGGCGGTTTGCCCTTCGGGAAATGGATATCGGCGTTGCGGATGCTTTCCGGTCCAGCCTGGAAGCTGATTCGGCCATTAGTGCCGGATCGTGTCAGAATTTCTGGGATATTTTTGCGCCCATCCTAAAAGCAAAACGCATTGCCCTGATCGGAAATGGACCGAGCTTGTTGGGGCAGGGGCGGGGGGCGGAGATAGACGGGCATGATCTCGTGGTCCGTTTTAATTTTCCGCATATTTCCGACTTTGCCGTTGACGTCGGCCGGCGTACCGATCTGGTCATGGTGAATGAATCTATTCTGGGGAGCCTGCCCAGCCTCGTCGAAAGAGAAGCGGGATTTCATTCTTGCGGGATTTTGTCTGCGCACCCCGATTCGATAAAGATAGACGGCATCGATAATTTTGAAGAGTCCCTCGGGGTGAAAGTTGGCAGATTGCCATCCGGGTTCAGGAAATTCATTCGGAGAATATCGTACGGAAGCCCAACCACGGGTTTTATGGCGGTTATATTGTTTGGAATCATGCTGAAAAAAGAGCTTTCCATATATGGATTTGATTTTTTCAATAACACAAGGAATCCGCATTATTTCAAGAGAGTTGACAACGTTTTTCTTGGACATGAACTTTCGTACGAAAAATTCTTTGTCAGGACTTTTCTGGTGGACTTCTTGAGGGGCATGCCGGTACATTTTTATTGCTAGTGGATTGAACCCGACGTTTGGCGCCCTCGCCTGACGCGGTCGCATCGAGAGGCCTTGGACACGGGGGGCCGGCGAGCGGGACAGGCGGGGCTTTTCCGTGTCGTCCCTCCGCCGCCGGGTGGCCCCAAGGCCCCCATCGGCTGGGTTGGGGCCTGGGCGGGCTCCCTCTGCGCGGAAAGCCTCCCTGGGGCCAGCCTGGGGCAGACCGTGATCCGGCGGGATCGTCGGGGTGTGTGGCTCTGCCCGGGAAGGCAAAGAGCTGGAGCATTCGTCGCCGGCAGGGATCTCCCCTGATGGCTGGTTCGGTCTGCTCATCGAGACCGGGCCAGCCATCGACTGTTGGAGCCCCGCGGGGGGGATGTCGCGGGACAGGACTACTGGATAATAACGGCCTTGGCCCGGCAGACGATGTGGCTGGCATCGCTGTTCGGCGCGGTGAAGC
>CALNAL010000192.1 GCA_937874445.1 uncultured Acetobacteraceae bacterium
ACTGGCGGCGGATGACCCCCGCGGAGGAGCTGGCGCTGCTGATGGGGCGGTTGGTGAAGGCGGGGCGGGGGATCATCCTCCTTCACGACAGCAAGGCCCAGACCGCGGAGATGCTCCCCGCCTTCCTGCACGCGCTCAAGGCGCGGGGGTTCCGGGTGGTGCACATCGTGCCCGGGGTCCGCGGGGCCGACATGGGGCCGACCCCGGTGATGCCGGCACCGGCGGGGTGGCACTCGGCGACCGAGGCCATCCTGGCGCGGACGCTGCCGCCCGCGGCCAGGTAGCAGGCCTTGGGGAGACACTTCCTCAGGGAGACATTTCCTCCATCCCCGTTTCGGTGGAGGCCCAGGGCACCAGCGCCCGCAGGCGTGGAAGAATCGTTCCTTCGAGACACGTGCGGCAGATGCGAATGACGTCCGCCGTCACATGTACCAGTTCGTGCGGCCGGGAGAGCACATAGACGCGCCGATAGGAAAGCGGCGGCGGCAGCGGCAGGATGGCGATGTCGAGGGCGTCCGCGTGCGCCTGCAACAGGCAGAGCGGCGTCATGATGGTCCAGCCGATGCCCGCCTCCACCGTCTTCAGCATCGCCTCCCCGGCATCGAATTCCACGGGGCCGCGCACCGCCAGCCGCCGCTGCGCCAGATAGTATTCCACCGCACGGCCGAAGCTCGAGCGTTGGCTCGGCCGGATCAGCGGCAGCTCGGCGCACATGCTGGCCAGCGTCTGCCCCTTGAAGCGCGCTACCAGGCCTCGCGGGACGGCCGCCAGCAACGGCTCGCGGAACAGGCATTCGCGGTCGATCTCGGGATGGTTCGTCAGGGGATCGTCCGTGACGATGAGGTCGAGCGCGCGGGCCAGCAGATCGCTGCTGAGCGCTGGCGAAATGCCGGACCAGACCCGCAATTGCTCGATGGTCTGGGTGAGGGCGCGGATGATGTCCGGGCCGGCCGTGGTCGCGATGGAATCGACGAGCCCGAGCCGGATGATCGGAACCTTGTTGTGTGATCCGACGCGCACCTCGTTCTGCGTGCGCTGCAGGGCCTGCAGGATGTCGGCGGCGTCGCGGCTGAGAACCTCGCCCGCGTGCGTGGTTCTGAGGGGACGTTTGGAACGGTCAAGCAATGATGTCCCGAACGAGCGTTCGAGACGGCTCACGGATTGCGACACGGCCGACTGCGTCACGCCCAGCCTTTCCGCGGCCAGCGTCGTGCTGCGGGCTTCGGTCAGGATCTGGAACACCGCCAGGTCCCAGAAGCGCAGATGGTAGTCGAGATTGTCGAGTTTTGCAGGCATCGTCTATCGGCGGCGCGGGCCGTTGATACGGCACAACCACGCGCTTGCGGAACGCCCCTCCCAATTGGGAAAATCATATCCCAATCATGCGCCGCTGTCACGCACGCGGGACCGCCGTCAGGATTATAAGAAGGCATAATAAAAGTCAGAAGAAAGGCTACATGCGGCCCTTTCCGAATGGATCGGCCGGGAACTGCCAATTATTCAGTTCCGCAAACGAGCCTCCCTTTGTTGCCGCCGACGACGCCGACGGAGGAGGCCGGCCTTCCCCTCCCATGGCATCTCCTTGCAGAAAGCAGGCTTCGGCATGTCACATGAAGACGACGCTGCAGGCAGCAGCCGGGACAGCGGAACTGGCGGGACGCTCAAGAAAAGCCTCAACGGGCTGCACCTGTGGGGGATCGCCGTCGGGCAGGTGATCGCCGGCGACTATTTCGGCTGGAGTTACGGATGGGCGGACGCGGGAACTCTCGGCTTCCTGCTCACCACGATTTTCGTCGCGGTGATGTACACGACCTTCATCTTCAGCTTCACCGAGCTGACCACGGCGGTGCCCCACGCCGGGGGGCCGTTCGCCTATAGCCATCGGGCTTTCGGGCCGGCGGGCGGATTCATTTCCGGGTTCGCCACGCTGGTCGAGTTCGTCTTTGCGCCGCCGGCCACGGCCCTGGCGATCGGCACCTACCTGAACGTGCAGTTCCCCTGGCTCGATCCCAAGATGGGCGCCACCGGCTCATACCTGCTCTTCATGGCCCTCAACATCTCGGGGGTGACGATCGCCGCCACGTTCGAGCTGATCGTCACCGCCGTGGCGGTCCTCACGCTGCTGGCCTTCATGGGCGTGCTGGCGCCGGCGTTCTCCTGGGGAAATTTCCTGGCGCACGGCTGGGCCGGCGCGGACCGGTTTTCGGCATCCAGCCTGCCCGGCATCGCCGCGGCCATTCCCTTCGCCATCTGGTTCTTCCTGGCGATCGAGGGGACGGCGATGGCCGCCGAGGAGACGAAGAATCCGGAAAAAGCCATTCCCCGGGCCTATATCGCCGGCATCCTGACACTCGTCGTGCTGGCCTTCGGGACCATGGCGGTCGCGGGGGGCGCGGGCGACTGGCGCACCCTCGCCAACGTCAACGATCCGTTGCCCCTGGCCCTGGGGATGGTCTGGGACACGCGTGGCGCCTGGCTGAACACCTTCGTCCTGCTCAGCCTGTGCGGCCTGATCGCGTCTCTGCACGGCCTCATCATCGGCTATTCGCGGCAGATCCTCGCCCTGTCGCGGGCGGGCTTCCTGCCGCATGCCCTGGCCCGCGTGAATTCCCGCCGGCAGACGCCGCACCGGGCCATCATCGCCGGCGGCGCGGTGGGGATCCTCGTCATCTACGCGGATGATCTGCTGCCGCTCGGCGAGGACCCGCTCATGGCCGGCGTTGTCACGCTGTCGGTCTTCGGCGCGATCGTCATGTACATCGCCAGCATGGCGAGTCTGTTCCGCCTCCGCCGGAGGGAACCCGCGCTCGCGCGCCCGTTCAAGGCGCCGCTCTATCCGTTCTTCCCGATGATCGCCCTGGGAGGAGCGTCCGTCTGCCTGGTCATGATGATCTGCAACCATCCCCGGATATTCGGCCTTTTCGCGGCCCTGCTGGCGGGGGCGTGGCTGCTTTATCGCGTCACGGCCAGGCACGGGCCTCCCTGTTCCGGAGGGCCGCACGCGCGGTCGTGACGGGCGTTCTCCGGGCATCGGCATAAGCAGACATCATAAAGGCCAGAAGAAAGACTACATGTTGCGGTTCCAAATGGATTGGCCGGGGGCATTCGAATATTGTCTCTGTCGGTAAGGCTTCGCAACGACAACGCGAAGGCGCCGACAGGAGGATAGCAGTCGCCATGGCATCGACCCGAATCGAAAAGGACTTCCTGGGAGAACGCGAACTGCCCGCGCAGGCGCTCTACGGCATCAACACGCTGAGGGCCGTCGAGAACTCGCCGCTCACTGGGCGCACGATCGCCAGCGAACCCGCCTTCGTCACGGCGATGACGATGGTGAAGCAGGCGGCGGCCGAGGCCAACGCGGCGATCGGCGCGCTGCCGAAGGATGTCGCGAACCACATCGTGGCGGCCTGCACTGAACTCAGGCGTGGCGGGCACGACGCCGATCTCGTCGTCGATGTGCTCGACGGGTCGGGCGGCACCTCGATGAACATGAACATCAACGAGGTCGTCGCCAATCTCGCCGCGGCCGACGCCGGAAAGCCGCTCGGCGATTATCGCTTCGTGCATCCGAACGATCACGTGAATCTCGGGCAGTCCACCAACGATTCCGTGCCCACGGCGATGGAAATTGCCGTCTACCATTCGACGGAAGCGCTCGTGGCTGCCCTGCGCATGCTGGCCGATGAACTCGGCAGGAAACAGCAGGCCTTTGCGAAGGTGCTGCGGCTCGGACGGACGTGCCTGCAGGATGCCCAGCCGATGACGCTCGGCCAGGCGTTCGGCGGCTACGCCGGGGTGGTGCGCCGGCATGCCGAGATTCTCTCCGGACTGCGCGCGCAGTTCCTGACGGTGCCGCTCTGCGGGACGGCGATCGGCACCGGGCTCGGTCGGCGTGCCGGCTACAAGGAGGCGGTGTTCGGCTTCCTGTCGGCGCTGGTGGGCGCCGAGGTGAAGCCGGCCGACGACCCGTTCGACGCCATGCAGAATCTCGACAAGTTCATGCGCTTCTCCGCCGAGCTGCGCAGCACGTCGGGCTCGCTGTGGAAGATCGCCAACGACCTGATGGTGTTGTCCTCCGGCCCGGCCGGCGGGATCGGCGAGATCACTCTGCCGGCGCTGCAGGCGGGCTCCTCGATCATGCCGGGCAAGGTGAATCCCGTGATCCCGATTGCGATCTGCGAGATCGCGCACGCGATCGCCGGCAATGACGCGACGGTCGCCGGGGCCAGCCGGGAAGGGTCGCTGGAAATCAACTGCTATGATCCGGTGATTCTCGATCGCACGCTCGACAGCATCAGCCTGTTGACACATGGCGCGGCGCTGTTTGCCGAGAAATGCATCCGCGGCCTGCTCGCCAACGAGGAGCGCGCGATGAAGAACCTGCTCGCCTCCTCCGCCATCGCCACGGCGCTGGTGCCGAAGCTCGGCTACACGGTGGTGTCGCGCCTCGTGCGCGAGGCTCTCGCGGCGGGGCGGCCGTTCCTGGAGGTGGCCGTGGAAAAGGGTCATCTCCGCGAGGAAGAGATCCGGCCGGCGCTGTTCATGGTCGCCACCGATCCGACGAAAAGCCAGCTCTAGCCGCCAGGCCGGCATTGCCACGCGGGCGATGCCGGCCGCGGCGCCTGCCGGCGGGAAGCGAGGAGGGGCGCGTTTCAGAATGTGCCCGCGCCAACGGCCTGACGGTCAAGGAGGCAACCTGGTGCCCCGGCATCTTGAGCCACGCCGACGCGGTCTTCCGGAACGGTCCGGTCGTGCCGACGGGCCCGCGGGAGATGACGCGCACGGGGGACGCAGGAAACACGAGGTCCGGTCGCGGGACTTTCCGCCGGACGAGCGAAGCGCACGTCTGAACTGATGCGCCGGCGGCCATGTGCTGACGGCTCGGGGAAACACGCGTCTCTGCCAAGGGGCGTTGTAAGGAGAACACCCAATGTTCTGGATTCAGTTCGCCGTCATCATCATAGCCCTGTGTTTTGGCGCGCGGTTCGGCGGGGTCTTCATGGGCATGGCCGGAGGTGTCGGCCTGGGTGTCCTGGTGTTCCTCTTCCACCTCTCGCCCTCCTCGCCGCCGATCGACGTCATGCTCATCATCATCGCGGTCGTTCTGGCGGCTGCGACGCTGCAGGCTTGCGGCGGCATGGACTATCTGGTGCGCATCGCGGAAGGGATCCTGCGGAAGCACCCGAGCCGCATCACCTTCATGGCGCCGCTCGTCACCTATGTGTTCACCTTCCTGGCCGGCACCGGCAACGTCGCCTTCAGCGTCATTCCGGTCATTGCCGAGGTGGCACGGGAGTCGGGCGTCAGGCCGGAGCGTCCGCTGTCGATCTCCATCATCGCCTCGCAGCAGGCGATCACCGCCAGTCCGATTTCCGCCGCCATGGCGGCGCTGGTCGCCATGCTCATGCCCTTCAACATCGGCATGGGCAGCATCATGCTGGTTGCGGTGCCGGCGACGATGCTCGGCGTGTTCGCGGGCGCCTGCTATGCCTGCCGTGCCGGCAAGGAACTCAACGAGGACCCCGAGTATCTGCGCCGGCTGGCCGAGGGACTCATCAGCCCCCCCAGCGAGCGGAAGGAGACGACGGTTGTCACCCGGGGGGCGAAGATATCGGTGATCCTCTTCGTCGTCGGCGCCTTCCTGATCGTGCTGCTGGGGACGGTCCCCGCGCTGCGCCCCGATTTCGTCGTCGATGGCACGACCACCAAGCTCGCCATGACGCACACCATCGAAATGGTGATGATGATCGTGGCGGCCGCGATGGTGATTTTCTGCCGTCCCAATCTCGACATGATCGTTTCCGGCTCCGTCTTCAAGTCGGGCATGATGGGGGTGGTGTGCATCTTCGGTCTTGCCTGGATGGGCGATACGCTGGTCAGCAACTACATGCCGTTCATCCGTGCCAACGTTCAGCAGGTCGTCACCGCGCACCCGTGGATGTTCGCGGTCGGCATGATGCTGGTCTCCGCGCTGGTGCTCAGCCAGGCCGCCACCACCCGTCTGCTGATGCCGCTCGGCATCGCCCTCGGCCTGCCGCCGGCGGCGCTGGTGGCCTCCTGGCCGGCCTGCAACGGCTATTTCCTCATCCCGAGCTATGCGACCCTGATCGCCGGCGTCGCCTTCGACACCACCGGAACGACGAAGATCGGCAAGTTCGTCTTCAACCACAGCTACATGATCCCCGGACTGATCACCTGCTTCGTCAGCGT
>CALNAL010000193.1 GCA_937874445.1 uncultured Acetobacteraceae bacterium
CCCCTCATCCGCGGTGCGCAGTGGCTTTTACCGGCTCGAGGTCCTGTTCGGCTACGACGTGCAGACGACCATGGATGCCCAATACCCAGCCACAAGGACTTTTGCTTCTTTATTCTTCAGGAAGAGAAGACTTCCTTCCCTTCCTCAGAGCGGCCGCACGCCGAAGAGCAGTCCGTGGGTGGCGAGGAAGCCGACCCACAGTGCGGCGCCGAGCCCCACGCCGGGCCAGGCGATCTCGCCCAGGCGCAGGTCGTTGCGCCGGCCGAGCACGGCGGCGAAGGGCAGGATGGAGGTGGTGGCAATCAGGTCGGCCCAGTGCCCGGGGTCGCGCAGGTGCAGCTTGTGGTCCATCAGCCGCATGCCCACCCCGGCGTTGACGAGGAAGGTGCCGAAGAACACCAGCGCCCCCAGCTCGCCGCGCCCGACGAGATGCACCAGCGCCCACAGCGAGATGCCGACCATCATCGGGTGGCGGGTGATGCGGTGGATGCCGCTGGCGGGGGCGTCGGGGCCGCGCAGGGCAGCCGGCTTGGGCCACAGCGAGAGCACCACCAGCACGAAGGCGGGCAGCATCAGCGCGGCCAGCACGAAGCGCACCCCGTCCGGGGTGTGCCACAGCCAGCGGGTCGGCGCCGCCGCATAGGTCAGGCAGAGCTGGAGGAGCAGCACCACGGCAACCCCGGAAAAAGCCCCCCGGAATCCGCGCTCGCCGAGCCGGCCGGCCAGGGGGCGGCGCAGCGGTGTGCCGGAGATGCCGAGGTGCAACACCAGGAAGGCCGCAGCCCACACCAGCAGGGACGCCATGCCATCGCCTTTCATGTCGGCCCGATTCCCGATCAGGCCGGAGCTTTCATAGAGCGAGGCAGAAAGCCTGTCGCGTCATCCGCGTGCAACGAAAATATTCAGAATTCGCAATTATCGGCCCGCTCGGGAATCGGCAGCGGGTCCGGCGCGCACGACCCCGCTCGCGCGCGCCGGGCCCTGGTCGGCAGGAAGCTAGCGATAGTTTCCCGCCGGCCGTTCCGTGGCCGGAGCGCGGGGCGCGTCGCCGGCAAACATCTCCGCCATCATCTCGCCTCGCCCGCGCCAGTAGTCGTGCAGGATCGAGACGTCCCAGCCCATGCAGAAATCCGTCACCCCCATCTCCCAGTAAGGTTTGGCCTGGGCGGGCTCGCGGATCTCGGCGCGGGGGTGCAGGCCCCTGGCCAGCGCCTTCTGGATCATGGTGCGCTCGGCCGCCACCACGTCGGGGTGGGCGAAGGCGCCGGGGTGGCCGATCGACATGGCGAAATCGGCCGGGCCGAACTGCAGCATGTCGATGCCGGGCACGTCGAGCAGCGCGTCGAGGCATTCCATCGCTTCGCGCTTCTCGATCATCAGCGCCACCACGATCTGGTCGAGCCCCTCGACGTAGGAGGGCAGGCCGGCCTCGCGCACCGTGCCGACGTCGCGGCGCATGCCGACCCCCAGCAGGCCGCGGCCGCGGGTGGGCAGGAGGGTCTCGGCGCGCACCGCCGCCACGCAGGCCCGCGCATCATCCACGCTGCGCAGGTCGGCGAAGAGGACCCCCTGGAAGCCCGAGCCGATGGCCCGCATGGCCTGGTGGGTCCACTGCGTCTGCTCGACCTTGATCATGCCCGCCAGGCCGGTGAGTTCGTAGACGCGGCCGAGGTTGTCGAGGTCGTAGGTGGTGAAGGGGGCGTACTCGCCGCTGAACTCCACGTAGTGATAGTTGCCGGCCTGGGCGACCAGTTCCACCAGCGTCGGCCAGCTGGAGAGCGTATGGGTGCCGAGGGTCGGCAGACCGGCTTGCAGGCGTTGCCGCAGCGGGTTGGGGCGCATCGTTTCGACTCCTGTTCTGGACCGGCGTTTCCGGCGCAGAGCCTAGTCCCGCGAGGCGGCGATTTCTATCGATCCCCCTCGGCGGCCCTCTCGTCGCGTGGACGCAGGAGGATGCGCCGCTCCGCCGCCGCCTCCACCGCATCGTGCGAATAGAGCAGGGGAACGTATTCCCCGCGCGCCCACAGCGGTGCCAGATCGGCATAGTGGGGGCTGGCCGGATCGCCCTCCTGGCCGGGGGCGTTGATGCAACGCGAGGCATCCCAGTTGCCGACATCCACCACCATGCGGAAGCTCGCGCCCATGGTGACGGTGAAGTCGCCCGGGCGATACTGCGCGTTCATCACCGTCGAGCCCGAGCCGCCCTTGGGCAGCGGGCCGACGCCGGGAAGGCCCGGCGCCACGCGGGCCAGCGGGTGGGGGAAGGCGCCGTGGTGCAGCCGCCCCCAGGCCCAGCCGGCCGGCGGCCCCATCCGCTCCCGGCACTCGGCCAGGGCGGCGGCCAGGGTTTCGCTCAGCAGGGCGTCGCGGGGGCCGATGCGCGGATCGGCGGATTCCAGCAGGCCGAGCAGGCTTTCGGTGTCGCCGGGGGCCAGCAGCGGACGCACCACCGAGTCGCCGGCGGCGATGTGGTCGAGCAGCGCGGGCTTGAGGTGGCGCATCCACCACACCTCGAAGAGCGCCGCCGGGGCGGAGGACGCCTCGAGGCGATGGTTCCAGCCCCGCAGCAGCGCCAGACCGTCGGCGATGGCATCGCCCGCGGGGGCGTGCGGCGGCAGGCTCTCCAGCAGCACGTCCAGGCGGCGCGCGGGGAGGGAGAGCGTGTCGGTCTGCAACGCGAGCGACTGTTCCAGCGTGTGGTGCGGCTGGGCGCGCAGGACCTCGTGGATGCGCGCCGAGCGCGAGTGCTCCGCCCATTCGTAGCCGAGCGGCCAGCGCTGCCAGTTCCAGGTGTCGGGCAGGTTCATCTCGTTGGCGGTGGCCATGAAGCCCTTGGCCGGGTTGAGCACGTAGGGATAGGCCTCGGGCGGGACGAAGCCGCGCCAGTCGTAGCGGCCGCCCGCGGGCACCGGCAGCAGGCCGTCCCAGCCGGTGCGCACCGGGGCCAGGCCGGCCACCGTCCAGGCGATGTTGCCGGCGGTGTCGGCGTAGATCTGGTTGGTCGAGGGGGAGACCCAGTGGCGCAGGGCGGCGCGATGCTGCGCCGGGCTCGCGATGTTCAGCAGCGCCAGCGAGGCGAGATAGGGCGCCGCCCCCGGCTCGGAGGCCACGCTGCGCAGGACATAGGCGCGATGGCGAGCGGCCTCCTCCCAGATCACCGGGCCGTGGCGGGTGAAGCGCAGCTCCACCTCCTGCTCCGGCGCGCCCTTCACGGCGATGCGCTCGCGCACCACGCGCATCGGCTCCCAGCCGTCGGCGGTGCGGATGCGGGTGGGGTCGGCGGGGTCGGTCTCGCAGACGAAGAGATCCTCCTGGTCGATGGGGAAGATCGTCAGCGCGAAGGCCGCGCGGTCGTTGTGGCCGATGTGGATGCCCGGGGTCGCCGGCTCGCCCACACCGATGACGTCCAGCTCCGGGCAAGTGAGGTGGACGATCATGCGCAGGCTGGGCAGGGCATGGGCGCGGTGCGGGTCGGAGGCGAGGATCGGCCGGCCGCCGGCGGTGCGGCTGCCGGAGACCACCCAGTTGTTGGAGCCCTCGGCATAGACGTCGCCTTGGTCGGAAACCTTGGTCCAGCGCCCGGACTCCGCCAGCGGGGCGGCCAGGCGCTCGGGGGAGAGGTCGAAGGCGGCGGTGCCGAGGTGGTAGAGGTCCATCACCTCGGCGGGGATGTCGGCGAGGTCGAGCCCCTCGGGGCGGATGGGCGTGTGGCCGGGCTCCAGCGAGCGGCGCACCAGATCGGTCGCATCGCCCGCCTCGCCCGGAACGCGCGCCAGGATCTGCGCGCGGGCGGCCTCGGAGAGCGCGTTGCGCACCCGCGCGATGGAGCGGATGCGCACCACGTCGGCGGGCGCGAAGCGCTCGGGGCGGGTGCCCATGGCGGCGAATTCGGGCGCCAGCAGGGTGGGGGTGCGCTCGGTTTCGGCGATCCAGGCGTTGATGCCGTCGGTGAAGGCGGCCAGCACCGCCTCCATGTCGTCGATGCCGTAGGCGGCGTATTCGGCGGCCATGTCGCCGCGGTAGAGCAGCAGGCGGGCGGCGCGGTCCTGGGCAAGGAAGCCCGGGCCGTAGTCGGCGGCCAGGCGCCCCAGGCCGCGCTTGCGCCAGGTGTCCAGCTGCCACAGCCGGGCGCGCGCGGCGTTGAAGCCCTGGACGAAGAAGACGTCGTGGCGCGAGGCGGCGCGGATGTGGGCGATGCCCCAGCGGTCGAGCACGATCTCGGCGGGCGCGGCAAGACCGGGGACGCAGAAGGAATCGGGAGAGGAGGGCATCGGGCGGCACTCCGGAGGGGGAGATTCGACGGGAGCGGGGAGGATTTCACGCCGGGTACGAAACGGCAAGGGTGGCGGCCGGATCGGGGGAGGCTCCGGTTTTTCCATCCAGTTTTTTTACATCGAGGCGGCGGGATTTATGTTACCGGTCCCACCTTGTCGCCGGCAAGTCGATCGGATCATTGCCCCGACGCCGATATTGGAGAAAAGCAATGAAAAAGCCGAGGGGAGCCGGGCTGACCCGGCGCAGTGCTCTCCGTCTCGGGGCGCTCGGGGCCGCCTCGCTGGCCCTGCCGCACGTCGCCCGCGCCGAGGGGAGCAAGTTCCTGCGTTTCGTGCCGTCGGCTGATCTTGCCGTGCGCGACCCGATCTTCACCACCGCCTCGGTGACCGCCAACCATGCCTGCATGGTGTTCGACACGCTCTACGGAGTGGACGAAAATTTCGATCCGCAGCCGCAGATGGTCGCGGGCCACACCGTCGCGGACGACGGGCTGACCTGGACGATGACGCTGCGCCCCGGGCTGAAGTTCCACGACGGCGAGCCGGTGCGGGCGCGGGACGTGGTGGCCTCCCTGCGACGCTGGGGCGCGCGCGACATGTACGGCCAGGAAGTGCTCGCCCGCTCCAACGAGATTCTCGCGGTGGACGACCGCACGTTGCGCTTCCGGCTGAAGAAGCGCTTCAACGCGCTGCCCGCCGCCCTGGGCAAGAACGGGCCGAACATCTGCGTGATCATGCCCGAGCGCCTCGCCGCCACCCCCGCCACCACGCAGGTGACGGAGATGGTCGGCAGCGGGCCGTACCGCTACCTCGCCGGCGAGGCGATGTCGGGGGCTCGATACGTCTACGAAAAGTTTTCCGACTACGTGCCTCGTTCCGAGGGCGTGACGAGCCGCATGGCCGGACCGAAGATCGCCTATTTCGACCGCATCGAATGGAAGATCATTCCCGACCAGTCCACCGCCGCCGCCGCGCTGCAGGCCGGCGAGGTGGACTGGGTGGAAAGCCTCAACAGCGACCTCGCTCCGCTGTTCGACAATTCTCGCGACGCCACGGTGCATCTCAGCACCGACTTGTTGCAGTCCATCATCCGCTTCAACTGGCTGCAGCCGCCCTTCGACCGGGTGGAGATCCGTCGCGCGCTGATCGGCATGGTCAGCCAGACCGACTACATGACCGCCGCCTACGGCAGCGATGCGCGCCGCTGGAAGGACGACGTCGGGTTCTTCACCTCCAACGGACCGATGGGCACCTCCGTCGGCCTCGAGCCGCTGCGCGGCAGGCGCGACATGGCCAAGGTGAAGGAGGCCCTCAAGGCCGCCGGCTACCAGGGCGAGAAAGTGGTGCTGTTGCAGGCCACCGACGTGGACAACCTCAACGGTCTGGCCAACGTCGCCGCCGACGAACTCAAGCAGGCCGGCATGAACGTCGAGGTGCAGGCCTCCGACTGGGGCTCGATCAGCCAGCGCCGCGTCAACCGCGGCCCGCTCGACAAGGGGGGATGGAGCGTGTTCGTCACCGGCCTGAGCAACACCATCGACCCGGGCGGACATCTCGCGCTGCGTGCCAACGGCGCCAAGGCGTGGTTCGGCTGGCCCGACAGCCCCCGGCTGGAGGAGCTGCGCCAGCAGTGGTTCGACGCCCCCGACCTCGCCGCCCAGAAGAAGGTCTGCGAGGCGATGCAGCTGCAGGCCATGCAGGACGTGCCCTATCTCCCCGTGGGGGAGTACCGCATCCTGACCGCCTGCAAGAAGAACCTCGTCGGACTGCCGCCCGGAGCGCCGTTCTTCTACGGCGTGCGCCGCGCCTGAATCCCCGTGCCCTCCCGTCGGATGCGGCGGGAGGGCCCGCGGGCGGCATCAGGCGAAACGGTAGAGCTTGGCCGGGTTCTCGACGAGGACGCGGTGACGGACCTTCGGGTCCGGGGCCCATTCGGCCAGCAGGTCGAGCAGCCGGGCATCGTCCGGCTTGTGGTCGGCCGCCTCGGAGGGATGCGGCCAGTCGCTGCCCCACACCAGCCGCTCCGGCGCCGCCTTGACATAGGCCCGCGCCACGGCGCCGACGTCGGCATAGCTCGGCGCGCCGACCTTGGTGTCGGCATAGGCCGCCGACAGCTTCACCCAGGTCCGTCCGCCGGCCAGCAGCTTCAGGGCCAGCGCAAAGACCGGATGCGAGACCCCGGCAGGCTCCGGCACATGGGCCATGTGGTCGATGACCAGCGGACAGGCCAGCTTGGGGAAGACGTCGGCCAGGGCGAGGATCTGGTCGGCGGCGGCGTGCAGCTGAACATGCCAGCCGAGCGCCGCGATGCGACGCGACAGCGGCACCATCATCTCCGGCGTGGTCGCCCCGGCGGGAGCGAAGTTGAAGCGGATGCCCCGCACCCCGGCCGCGTGCAGGCGCTTGAGTTCGGCGTCGGTCACGTCGGTGTTGACGACCGCCACGCCGCGCGCGGATTTGCCGAAGGTCTTGAGCGCATCGACGAGGCAGGAATTGTCCACGCCATAGGCCGAGGGCTGGACCGCGACATGGCGCGACACCCCGAGGCGATGTTGCAGCTTGAGATAGTCCGCCGCGGTGGCGTCGGCCGGCTTGGCTCCGCCCGCGACCGGAAAGCGGCCGTCGTAGATGTGATGGTGGCAGTCGGCCGCGCCCGGCGAGACGACCAGCTTCGGGCGTTCCGTGCCGGACGACCACGGCACGCTGTCGGCCGGCTGGGCCAGGGCATGCCGGCCGGCCAGAGCGACGAGGCCCGCCGGCACCAGGGCGAGGATAGTACGGCGTCTTGGCATTTCGTTCTCCCAGAGCATTGGTTTGTTTGAAGACCGGAACAGGACGGGAAATCCGAGTGCCCGTCTCGTTCCTGCAGCAAACCGTCGCTTATGGCCTGGATTCCGGGAGTTCCATTCCGATTTGCCTATCGTTGCCGAGACTTTTTGGATCGATCGCCGTTTCCCCGCGGCCGGGGATGCCCCCGCGGGTCATGTCGCTGTCGGCGCAGCTCCGGAGCGCCTAGCGGTACCGTCCCATCCCGGCTCCCATGCCCATCCCGGGGCCACGGGCACGCAGACCCGGCAACATCCAGGCGGCCTGATCGCGCTGCGTCGGCGTGAGGGCGGGTGCAAGCTTCTGGGCGGCTGTGCGCACGGAGTCGAAAACCGTCTGCCGGCTTTCCAGGGCCCGATTCATCATGCCCTGCCGCTCCTGCCAGTCCGCCGTGCCCATCGCATCCCACATGGTCTGATGGACCCCCTGAAGCTGGGTGGCGGCCTCCTTCAGCGTGGCGGCATACCCCGCCCACGCAGCCTCCTGGGCCGGAAGGATGGCGAGCCTTGTCTTCAGCGAGGCGAGGTAGTCGTCGATGTTGCCGAACGCCATCGCGCCGCGGCCCATCCCCATCCCCTGGCTCATCCCGGGGCCTATCCTGCCGCCCGGGCCAGGGCCGTAGGGTTGCGCCAGCGCGGGCTTCCCCGGCGCGCTCCGTTCCAGCGGATTCCCTCCCGGCATGACGACGACGAGAGCCGCCGCGAGCAGGGCCAGATGAATGCGGTGCGTCATGACGTTGCCTCCGGATTGATGGGGCCTCCGGATTGATGAGGACCGCTGCCGGGGAGGCCCCCCCGTGCCGGAACAGTCCCACCAGAGGATATCGTAAAAACCGTATTCCGGATGCCACAATTACATTCGGCAAAAAACGGCGGAAAGTCCCCCTCAGTCCGCCGCCCCCGGAGCCCCGCTCCAGGCCACCAGTGCCGCGGCGCCGGAATCGGTGAGGGCGTAGAGGCCGCGCGCGCGGCGCACGAACCAGCCGTAGACGTTGCGTTGCAGCATCCGCCCGGCGTCGGGGACCAGCACGCGCAGTTCTGCCACCCGGTGCGGCCCCTCCACCAGCGCCGCCGCCAGGTCCAGCGCCTGCTGGCGATAGGCCGTCATCAGGCCCCGCCGGCGCGTGCTGCCGCCCGGCATCGGATCGCCGCGACGACGGGCGAACTCGGCCAGCATCCGCGTGCGGCGCCGCGCGTTGGGGCGCGGATGCCAGGGGGCGGGCTCGACCAGGCATTCCACCGCGCCGCGACTGGTCACCGCCAGCAGTCCCACCCCCAGCATGCGGCAGAGGCGATGGACGCGCCGGTCGCGGTCGCGCCCGCGGCGGGAGGCGCGCACCGCCAACAGGATCGCCTCGCCCGCGGCGGGGTCGAGCAACGCCAGGCGGTCGGCCGCCTGCAGCAGCAGCTCCAGCGTGAAGCTCGCCTTCAGTTCGCCGATCACCAGCAGCGGCGGCTCGTCCGGGCGCATCGCCACCACGTCGCAGCCGGAAATCTCGCCCTTGACCGCGAAGCCGCGCGCCTCCAGCCACTCTTTCACCGGGGCATAGAGCGCCGTCTCGTTGAACATGCGGGCCGGGGGGGATAGCGTGCTGTCATGACCCAACGGAGTCTCCCGTGACCGATCGACGGTTCCCCTCATGACCCGCCTGTTCGTGCTCGGCAATGCCAGCATCGACGTCTCGCTGCGGGTGCCGCACCTGCCCCAGCCCGGCGAGACCCTGATGGCATCCGACCTCACCCATGCCCCCGGCGGCAAGGGCCTCAACCAGGCCGTGGTGGCTGCCCGGGCCGGAGCCGCCGTGCGCTTCTGCGCGCCCATCGGCACCAGTCCCGACGCCGCCATGCTGCGCGAGACGCTCGCCGCCGAACCGCTGGAGGTGGTGCGACTCACCCCCGTGCCCACGGTCTGCGACATCTCCGCCCTGGTGGTCGCCGCGGACGCCGAAAACGTGGTGGTCAGCACCGGCGCCTGCGCGATGGCCCTGCCGGTGACCTCCGCCGCCGCCTTCCTCGCCGAGATCGCCGCCGGCGACCTGCTGCTGATGCAGGGAGGCCTCTCGCAGGAGGCCACCCGCAAGGCCGCCCTGCTGGCACGCGCCTGCGGGGCGCGGGTGCTGCTCAACGCTGCCCCCGTGCGCTGGGACTATGCCGAGCTGCTCGGCCTGGTCGATCTGGTGGTGGCCAACCAGGTGGAGGCCACCGACCTCACCGGCCACGAGGATCCCGCCGCGGCCGCCACCGCCCTGCGTACCGCCGGGGCAGCGGAGTCCATCGTCACCCTGGGCGGCGGGGGCTGCGTGCTCGCCGACGGGGCGGGGGTGCGCCTCTATCCCGCGCCGCCCGCCGAGGCGTGCGACACCTCCGGCGCGGGCGACGTGTTCTGCGGCGTGCTGGCCGCGGCCCTGGCTGCCGGCCATGCCCACCCCGTGGCGGCCGCGCAACAGGCGGCGGCCCTTTCGGTGGCGCGGGCCGGCTGCTTCGTCTCCTTCCCGTCGTCGGCGGAATTGCAGCATATCCTGGCCACCGCTTGACGGGCCCCGGCGCTCGGGTTCACTCCTCGACCTTCCAAAGCAATTTTCGCGAGGATTGGCGCCATGGCGGAGACATTCTGGTTCGACGGAAAATGGACGGACGAGGCGCCGAAGCTGATCGGCCCCGCCGATCATGCCTTCTGGCTGGCTTCCGTCACCTTCGACGGCGCGCGCGCCATCCATCGCCGCGTGCCCGACCTCGACCGCCACATGCAGCGTGCCATCCGCTCGGCGCGGAACTTCGGCCTGGAACCGACGATCGACGCGCCCGCGCTGATCCGCCTGGCCGGGGAGGGCATCAAGCGCTTCGGGCCGGACGCCGAACTCTATATCAAGCCGGTGTTCTACGGCGCCGGGGCGGGCCACCACCTCAGCGACACCACCACGCAATTCACGCTGCACATCTTCGAGGCGCCGCTGCCCAGCAACGGCTTCTCCGCCACCATGTCGCCGCTGCGCCGCCCCGCGCCGACCGTCGCCCCCACCAACGCCAAGGCCGCCTGCCTCTATCCCAACTCCGACCGCGCCACCCGCGAGGCCCGCTCGCGCGGCTTCGACGAGGCGGTGATGCGCGACCTCAACGACAACATCGCCGAGTTCGCCTTCGCCAACATCATGATGGCCAAGGACGGCAAGGTGTTCACCCCGCAGGACAACGGCTGCTACCTCGCCGGCATCACCCGCAAGCGCATCCTCCAGCTGCTCAATGACGCCGGGGTTTCCGCGAGCGAGAAGCGCCTGACCGTCGCCGACCTCCAGGAGGCCGACGAGATCTGGGAGACGGGCAACTTCGCCAAGATCACGCCCTGCACCCGCTTCGAGGACCGCTCGCTCAACGCCGGCCCGCTCTATGCCAAGGCCCGCAAGCTCTACTTCGACTGGGCCGAGACCGTGCATCTCGACTAGGCCCGAAAAGTAATGACTTCTTTTTCCTGAAGGAAAAAGAAGCAAAAAGGACTTTTGATCGTTTGGCTCCGCGTCTGACACAGGCGCGGAGCCTTAATGAATGAAGCTTTCCTGGTTCTCCTTTCTCGAAAGGAGAACACCTTCCTTGCTTGCCTTCCCGGTCAGCGGAATCGGTCGAACCAGCCGATCTCGGCGGCGCACTCGGCGGCGAACAGCGAGGGGCGCATCGCCGAGGTGCCGTGCGGCGTTTCGGGAAAGCGCAGAAGTTCCGCGTCCACCCCGGCCAGGCGCAGTGCCGAATACATCTGGATGCTTTCCGAGATCGGCGTGCGGGCATCCTCCAGCCCGGCCATCAGCAGGGTGGGGGTGTGCGCCTGTGCGGCATAGGCCAGCGGGGAGCGTGCCCGGTATTTTGCCGGGTCTTCCCAGGGCAGCGCACCGCCCATCCAGGTGCGTCCCGTGGTGGGGCCGATGTCGGCCTGCAGCACCCAGCTCTCCCAGTTCACCACCGGCTTGATCGACACTCCGGCGCGGAAGCGGTCGGTATGGGTGACCGCCCACAGGGTCAGCACCCCGCCGCCCGAGGTGCCGCCGACGAACTGGCGGGCTGGGTCGAGCGCGAAATCGGGGCGGGCGAGAGCGGCGTCGAGCACGGCGATCAGGTCGTCGTAGTCGGGGCCGGGGAAGCGGTCGTGCAGGGCATTGGCGAAATCCTCGCCGTAGCCCGTCGAGCCCGCCGGATTGGCGTAGAGCACCGCATAGCCCGCCGCCACCAGCATCTGGAACTTCACCGAGAAGCGGTTGCCGAACTGCATGTACGGGCCGCCGTGGATGGCCAGGATCACCGGATGAGGGCCGGGGGTGCGGGGCAGCATCATCCACGCCTCGACGCTCCGGCCGGCCGGGGTGGCGACGGTGAAGCGCGTGGCCGGGGCGAAGCCGCCGATCTCGGCCGCCAGAGGGGCGTTGAGCGCGGTGAGGGAGGCGACCTCGCCCGCGGCGGTGCGCAGGGCCACGTCGCACGGCAGATCGGCGGTGGTGCGAATCCAGGCCGCCGTGCCGTCGCGCGCCACCGCGAAGGGGCCGGAGCCGCCGTAGGGCTTCTCGATCTGCCCGCCGCCGAGGTCGCGCGCGAGGACCTCGCGGGCGCCGTCCAGGCCGACGCGGGCGAGGCAGGTCTCGCCGGGGTCGTCGTAGCTCACCAGCAGGCTGTCGGGGCCGGCCCAGGCCAGCTCGATGATCGAGCGGTCGAACCCGGGCAGCACCTCGCGCGGGGCGCCGCCGGCGGCGGGCATCACGTAGAGGCGGCGCAGCTGGTGGCACAGGCCACGCTCCTGCACCGCGGTGAAGGCCAGCCAGCGGCCATCGGGCGAGGGGGTGGGGCGGGCGGTCGCGCCGGGGATGTCGGTGAGGCGCCGGACCGGGGTCCCAATTTCACCGGTCAGGGCAATGGCGTGGATGTCGGTCTCCAGGGGATGGCGGTCCCAGGCGGGGTCGCGGGAGGCGGCCACCAGCAGCTGCGTGCCGTCGGCGGAGAAGACCAGCCCCGGCGGCTGGTGGTGCGGCATGCCGAAGTGCCACATCCCGCGCGTGATCTGGCGCGCCGGCGCCGAGCCGTCGGCGGGGACGACGAAGATCTGGGTGCTGCCCTCGGGAAGCTCGCCGGCGGCGTCGTGGCGCCACATCAGTCGCGCCGTGTGGCGCGGGGGCGGAGCCCAGGCGGCGCCCGCGGGCGGGAGGAGCGGGTTCAGCCAGGCCGGGGCGGGGGCGTCGATGCGCTGCAGGAAGGCGATCAGGCGGCCGTCGGGGGAGAAGGCGATCTCGCGCAGCGGGGTGGTCGCGCGGTGCAGCTCGTGCCAGGCGCCCTCCCGATGCAGCGCCAGGGTCCAGGCCTCGTCCGTGCGAAAGAGGGCGACGAAGGCGGCGCCCTCGGGGGCGAAGCGGAAGGCGAGCACGCCCGCGCTCGCGGGAACCTCCTGCCAGCTGCGGCGATCGGGGGAGAGGATCAGGGAGGGGACGCG
>CALNAL010000194.1 GCA_937874445.1 uncultured Acetobacteraceae bacterium
GGCCCCAGGGTCCCTGCGGCCCCTGCGGCCCGCCGGACCGCCCGCCGCCGGCGGATCCCCCTCCGGGCGATCCCCACGGATTGCCTCCCCCGTTCGAACCGTCGCCAGGGCCGCCAGTGTTCCAAGGCATTGAGAAAATTCGCTCCCGTGAGGCTATTGTGGGGTTGGTCGAGGCAATGCGGGGACGCCGCGGGAAAAACCCTCTGGCCCCCTCCGCCGCGCGGGATCATATCCTAGGATCACCGACGCCGCTGCATATTGACCGGCTACGAAAGGTTTTCAAGCGAATGCCCGACCAGACCCCCACCCAGGAAGCCCTTCTCGATGCCCTGCGCGCGGTCGCCGACCCCGCCGGCCGGCGCGATATCGTGAGTGCCGGCCTGGTCGAGGGCGTGGTGTTCCGCGACGGCCTCGCCGAGGCGGCCCTGCTCACCGACCGCGCCCACGCCGAGGCGATGGAGCCGGTGTGCACCGCCGCCGAGGCCGCCCTGGCCGCCGTGCCGGGCGTGCAGCGCGCGCGGGTGGTCCTCACCGCCCACCACGACGCCCCTCCCGGCCCGCCTTCTCCCGGCCTGGGCCACAAGCCCGCCGCCAAGCCGCTGCTGCTGGCCAACGCCGGGGCGGTCATCGCGGTGGCCTCGGGCAAGGGCGGCGTGGGCAAGTCCACCGTGGCGGTCAACCTGGCCATCGCCCTCTCGCAGACCGGCCAGCGCGTCGGCCTGCTCGACGCCGACGTCTACGGCCCCTCGCTGCCCACCCTGCTCGGCCTCAACCGCCGCCCCGAGATGCGCGACGACCGCATCCAGACGCTCTCCGCCTGGGGCCTGCACACCATGTCGATCGGCTACATGGTCGATGCCGGCACCCCGCTGATCTGGCGCGGCCCGATGGTGATGGGCGCGCTGGAGCAGATGATGGGCGAGGTCGCCTGGCCCGACCTCGACGTGCTGGTGATCGACATGCCCCCCGGCACCGGCGACGCCCAGCTCACCATCGCCCAGCGCGTCGCCCTGGCCGGCGCGGTGATCGTCTCCACGCCGCAGGACATCGCGCTCGATGACGCCCGCCGCGGCATCGCGATGTTCCAGCACACCAACGTGCCGGTGCTGGGGCTGATCGAGAACATGAGCTACTTCATCTGCCCGCACTGCGGCGAACGGGCCGAGATCTTCGGCCACGGCGGCGCCCGCACGGAGGCCGAACGGCTCGGCATCGACTTCCTCGGGGAAATCCCGCTGCAGGCGGAAATCCGCGCCGCCTCCGACGCCGGCACCCCGGTCGCCGTCGACAACCCCTGTCTCTTATACACATCTCCGAGCCCACGAGACATGCGCAGATCTCG
>CALNAL010000195.1 GCA_937874445.1 uncultured Acetobacteraceae bacterium
AGGGCGGGTTGGTGAGCACCACGTCGTAGGAGGCGGTGGGGCGGGCGAGCAGCGCGTCGGCCTGGCGCACCGGGGAGGTGTCGCCGCCGATGCCGTGCAGATAGAGGTTCATCGCGCAGAGGCGCACCACCTCGGGGACGATGTCGGTGCCGGAGAGCTTCTCCTCGCGCAGGCGGCGGGCGACGGTGCGGTCCCGCGCGCGGGGGGAGGCGCGCATATGATCGTACGCGGCAAGCAGGAATCCGCCGGTGCCGCAGGCGGGGTCGTGGACGCTTTCCTCCGGTTTGGGGTCGGCCAGCTCGACCATGGCCTGGATCAGCGGGCGGGGGGTGAAATACTGCCCGGCGCCGGACTTCACCTCGCCGGCGTTGCGCTCCAGCAGGCCCTCGTAGAGGGTGCCCTTCACGTCGACGTCGAGGCCCATCCAGGTTTCCTCGTCGATGAGGCCGACCAGGCGGGCGAGGCGGGCGGGGTCGTTGATCTTGCTTTCGGCCTTGAGGAAGAGGGTGCCGACGAGGTCCTCGCGGCGGGAGAGGTCGTCGAGGGTTTTCTTGTAGCGGGCCGCCAGCGCCTCGCCGGAGAGGGCGCGCAGGGCCCGCCAGCGGCATTCCTCGGGCAGGGCGGAGGGCTCGCCGAGCAGCTGGGTGCGCTCCTCGTCCATCTTGAGGAAGAGCAGGAAGCTGATCTGGCCGAGGTAGTCGCCGTAGGAGAGGCCTTCGTCACGCAGGACGTCGGCGTAGTTCCAGGCCTTGGCGACCAGGGCTTGCTCGTTCATCGGGCGAGGTCTCCGCGGAAGGCGGCGGCGAGGATGGATTGGCGGAGGGTGGAGGCTTGACCGTTCGCCTCGGAAGAATCGAGTGTCTGTGTGGCTTCTTGCAGGCAGGAGACAATTTCTCGCTGCTCTTCGAGAGGGGGGAGTGGGAATTCCATGGGGGCAAACCTGCCGTGAGATAGATGGGCAAGGTTTGTTGTAATTCTGGATTCCCGGATGAAGCGCCTTGATTTCATGTAATGAATAAAGACAATTTCCGCATATTCAGGAGAAACATGACGGGTTGCACGAAATCTTATGAGTGTGTTTTGAAAGCAGCACCCATCTATTTCTTCTCTGTAAATGGATGGCCTCCCAAGCAATTCCGGACTTTGTCCTTCATTCAAGAGGACGTCTCCGTATTTCAATGAGTATATTTTAAATTCACTCGGAGAGAAGTTCATTTCCTTGACATCAGTCAAATCCAAATAGCCTTCCATTACATTTGCCACCCTTAGATAAGGGCGCATGTGTTCCCCAAAATGAAAAGCTGGAGTCCGTTGGCGCCCCAGATGCACGTCCCCGACCATTTCGACGCTCGCCCACACCCATCCCTCCGGCAGTTCCGGCAGCCCGGCGGTGTCGGGGGCGGCGGGTTCCTTGTAGGTCTTGCCTTTGTGGGTCGGGTCGGCGCGCCAGGCGGCGCGGCGGTCGGCGAGAATGCGGGCGAGGAGTTGGGCGCCGCTCTCGCGCGCGGGGTGGGCGGCGCGCCACGCGGCGGTGAGTTCGCCCGTCACCGCCGCCTTGAGCAGCGAGCGCCGGTAGGTCTCCAGCCCCTCCCGCGCCCGCGCCAAGGCCGCCTCGCCTTCGTCGATCTCGGCGAAGAGGGCGTCGATGCGGGAGACGATGCGGTCCTGAACCTCCGTCGGCGGAATCGGAAATGCCAAGTCGGCAACGTTCGATCCGGAAATTTCCTTGAACGTTGTGCCATTGGCATGATCCTCAAGATATTCACGAGAATTTAAAATATAATACCTTATATAAAATGGATTTATGCCAGCTTTTATTACTAAACTTCTGAATCCTTGATTTGTTGCTATTTCATTTTTTGAAACTACACAGTATCCTATTGGAGCTCTGGAAGAAATTAGAACAGAACCGGGTGGCAATATAGAATCTCGTCTCACGAGATGAGGAGCAAGACATCTTCGCCCTCGCAATATAGTGGATTTTTTGTAGCCGGAGAGATCAGCCGGAGTGACCCAGGGTACTCCGCTCTCATCGTAGTTTGCTGGATCACTGGCGTGGGGGGGAGTGCTCCCACCGACAATTCGAGCGAATTGCGAAGCGTGCATCCATGTCCAGTTGTCGGGGATGGGCCATCGCGCCTCTGCCCCACTCGTCGTCTCCGTCGCCCGTCGTCTCGCCATGATCGTCCGCTCACGCCACCAAGGTTTCCGCGAGGTCCTCTAGCAGCCCCGGCAGGTGCGCGCCAAATGCCCGGCGCGCCGCCGCCACCCCGCCGCGGTCGGCGAACGCCTCCTGCACGTCCGGCAGGCCGATCTCGACATTGGCCGCGAGATAGTCGCGGATCGCCTCCAGCCAGGCGCGCTGGGGGGCGTCGTAGGTCCGCCCCGCCTTCTGCTCGCGCCCCAGCCACAGGTTGAAGCGCTGCGCCACCGTGGCGGAGAAGGGCGCCAGCGTGTCGCTCTCGCCCAGGGCAAAGCGCACCAGGGCGATGATGTCGGTGAGCGTGCGCGCCGGGGTGCCGCGCACCTGCCCGCCCTTCAGCCGGCGATAGGCCGACCACAGCGCCGCCGGTTCCAGCAGCCAGGGCGGGGCCAGCATCGCCGCGCGCAGCTCCGCCAGGCCGGCGTAGGTCAGGCGCTTTTCGGCCGCGGGGCGGTGGTAGAGCAGGGTCAGGGCCGCCAGACGGTCGCTGTTCTCGTCGAGAAAGCGGCGGAAGTCGCCGGTCAGCTTCTCCGCCGCCCGGGGGTCGAAGGCGCAGGAGAGCACCGCGTCGGGCGACAACTCGTCGATGACGATCTCGCTGCGGGTTTTCAGCTCCACCAGCAGCTTGCGCAGGGCGGGGTCGTTGAAGGGCAGCAGCGCCGCCTCGCGCTCTGCCTGCGCCACCGCTTCGCGCGCCTCCGGCGAGGGCTCGCGCGCCTCATCCGCGGCGGGCGGCGTGGTGGCGGCGGCGCGGGCGGCGGCGTCGAGGCGGGCCTCGTCCAGCGCGTCCACCAGGGCGCGCGCGAGGTCGGGCAGCGGCGCGCCCGCCACGGCGTGCACCCGCGCCAGGTCCTCCGGCGCGAGGCGGCTCGCGAGCGCGGCGAGGCGGGCGGCGAGCGTGGCCACCGCGTCCTCGTCGGCGCGGCCGGCGGCGATCTGCTCGAGCAGCTTGCCGAAGCCCAGCTTGCGTTCGCGCTCCAGCGGACGGCTCACCGTCTTGAGGCTGTCCGTTACCCCCACCGCGTCGATCAGCACGAAGCGCTCCTTGGCCGGCGCGTCGGGGGTGACCTTGCGCAGCTCCTCGGGGGCGATGGCGCGCACGCCGCGTCCGCGCATCTGCTCGAAATAGGTGGCCGAGCGCACGTCGCGCAGGAAGATCAGCACCTCGATGGCCTTCACGTCGGTGCCGGTGGCGATCATGTCCACCGTCACCGCGATGCGCGGCTCGTAGGCGTTGCGGAACCGGGAGATCATGTCCTCGGCCTCGCGCGTGCCGAGGCGGTAGGTGATCTTCTGGGCGAAGTCGTTGCCGCGGTCGAACACCTCGCGGGCGATCGCGACGATCTCCTCGGCGTGGTTGTCGTCCTTGGCGAAGATCAGCGTCTTCGGCACCTCGTGGCGGCCGGGGAACAGCTCGGTGAACAGGCTCGCGCGGTAGGCGGCCAGCACAGTGCGGATCTGGTTGCGCGCCACCACGGAGCGGTCGAGGTCGGCGGGGGCGTAGACCAGGTCCTCCTCCAGCGTGCGCCAGCCCTGGGCGCGGCTGTGCTTGTCGCGCACCGGGAGCGTGTAGCCCTTCTCGACCGTGGCGCCGTGCTCGCCGATCCCGGTGCGGATGCGGAACACCTCGAAGCCCACGTTCACCAGGTCGATGACCGAGCGGTCGTAGGGGTATTCCGCCACCAGGTTGCGCCCGAAAAAGCCCAGCGTGTGCGGTGTCGGCGTCGCGGTCAGCCCGATGAGGAAGGCGTCGAAATAGTCGAGCAGCGGGCGCCAGTCGCCGTAGATGGAGCGGTGGCACTCGTCGATGAGCACGATGTCGAAGGTCTCGATGGGCAGGCGCGCGCTGTAGGCGATCGCGCGCGGGGGCGCGGGGCGGGACTCGAAGCCGCTCTGCTCCTCCTCCTCCTCGGCCAGCGTCTCGCCGGTGAGCTGGGCGTAGACGCGCTGGATGGTCGAGATCACCACCTTGGACTCGCGCTCCAGCCCGGCCGGGCCGAGGCGCTGGACGTTGTAGAGCTCGGTGAACAGATGGCCGGTGCCGGGCGGACGGTAGGTCTGGAACTCCTTGAGCGTCTGCCGGCCGAGGTTGTTGCGGTCCACCAGGAAGAGAATGCGCGCCGCCCCGGCATGGGCGAGCAGGCGATAGCAGAGGGTGGCGGCGGTGAAGGTCTTGCCGGCGCCGGTGGCCATCTGCACCAGGGCGCGCGGGCGGCCGGCCTTGAGCGAGGCCTCGATGCCGGCGATCGCCTCGACCTGGCAGGCGCGCAGGCCGGCGGGGGCGAGGGCCGGCAGGGCCTGGAGCCGTCCGCGCAGCGAGGAGGCGGCTTGCAGCCAAGCCAGCAGGGTCTCGGGGCGGTGGAAGGAAAACAGCCGGCGCGAGCGCGGGTCGGGGTCGGCCCGATCGGCGAACTGGACCTCGCCGCCGTTGGCCTCGTAGCCGAAGCGCAGCGGCTCGCTCCATTTCGCCAGCGCCCGCGAGGCATCGGTCAGGTAGCCCGCCGACTGGAGCGCCACCCCCGAAAGCGTCGTGCCCGCGGCCTTGGCCTCGATCACCCCGCAGGCCCGGCCGCCGACGATCAGCAGATAGTCGCAGAAGCCGCCGGCCATCGGGAACTCGCGCACGACGACCCCGGGGCCGGCGAGGCGGTTCATCTCGTCGCGGTCCTGCAGGAGCCAGCCGGCCGCGACGAGCTGCGCGTCGATCTTCTGGCGGGCCAGGGCCTCGGGCGTCGTGCTCATGGCGGGAAAGCGTAGCGCGCTCCCAGGCGGAATGACCAGGGCAGCGTTACGAAAGAAGCATCACGAAGGACGGGGAGCCGGCGGACCTCGCCGGAATGCCCCCCCCGCATCGGGGGGGGATGGTGCCCAGGAGAAGACTCGAACTTCCACGACCTTGCGGCCACAGGTACCTGAAACCTGCGCGTCTACCAATTCCGCCACCTGGGCAGGTGCGCCTCGGAGCCGAAGTGGCTGGCCCGGGGCTGCGGGAGGCCGGCGATTTAGCGTCCCCTCACGCGCACGTCAACCCCGCTTTCGCATGCCCCCCTCGCGCCGCTTGAGGAGCGGCGGGGGGATGCTTATGAAAGACCCCGACGAGAGAACCAAAAAGAGGGACGCGATGGCCAGCATGACGCGCCGCATCGCCACGGTATTCGGCGGTTCGGGATTGATCGGACGACAGGTGGTGCCGCGGCTCGCCCGCCAGGGCTACGTGGTGCGAATCGCCGTGCGCGACCCCGAGCGCGCCGCCGCGCTTCGCCCCGCCGGCGCGCCCGGGCAGATCGTGCCGCTCTACGCGCCGCTGGAGAATTCCGCCGCCGTGGCCCGCGCCGCCGAGGGCGCCGAGGTGGTGGTCAACCTGGTAGGCCAGCTCAGCGAGCGCAAGGCCGGCACCCTCTCGGCCGTGATGGGCCGCGGCGCCGGGCTGGTGGCCACCGCCGCCGCCGCCGCCGGGGCGCGGCGACTGGTGCATCTTTCCGCGATCGGCGCCGACCCCGCCGGGGCCACCGCCTACGCCCGCGCCAAGGCCGAGGGCGAGGCCGCTGTGCGTGCTGCCTTCCCCGCCGCCGTCATCCTGCGCCCCTCGGTGGTGTTCGGCGTGGAGGACCATTTCTTCAACCGCATCGGCACCCTGGCCAAGACGCTGCCGCTGCTGCCGGTGGTCTGCGGCGAATGCCGGTTGCAGCCGGTCTATGTCGGCGACGTGGCCGCCGCCGTGATGGCCGCGCTGGTCCGCGCGGACGCTCCCGGCCAGACCTACGAGCTTGCCGGCCCCCGGGTGGCCAGCCTGCGCGAGCTGGAGAGCTGGGTGCTCGCCGTGACCGGGCAGAAGCGGCGGCTGTGGACCGTGCCGGCGGGGCTGTTCCGGCTCGGCGCCAGGTTCCTGGAGATGCTGCCGGGGCAGCAGCCGATCGGCGATGCGCTGCAACTGCTGGCCCGCGACAACGTCGCCACCGGTGAGCTGCCGGGGCTGGCCGGACTGGGGGTGGTGGCGACGCCGATGGAGGCGATGGTGCCGGCCTATCTGCGGCGCTTCGCTCCGGTGTGGAAGCAGCAGCCGGCGATATAGGTCCGATACGGTCCTTTTTGGCTTCGGGGGGTGCGACAGAATATTGCGTTTTAGGAGGAATCCCTCCTGATAGGGCAGTAAGACTGCCGTAACTGACGCATTCCCCCTCGACCCGCCCGGCACGAGTTTGTATATCCCTGCCTGACCGGCGCGGGCGGGACCCCCGAGCGTGCCCAACCTTCTTCGCGCGTTCGAGGAGACCCGCATCATGGCCACCCGCATGCAGCAGTTCGTGCGCCTGCCCCAGCAGCCGCCCCGCAAGCGTGACGCCGCCTCCCGTCGCGCCGATTTCCACGAGATCTATACCGACTTCGACATCCCCGCCGCCCGCGAGCAGGCCAGCCGGTGCAGCCAGTGCGGCGTGCCGTTCTGCCAGGTCCATTGCCCCCTCGCCAACAACATCCCCGACTGGCTCAAGCTCGCCGCCGAGGGACGGCTGGAGGAGGCCTACGAGGTTTCCTCGGCGACCAACTCCTTCCCCGAGATCTGCGGGCGCATCTGCCCGCAGGACCGGCTCTGCGAGGGCAATTGCGTCATCGAGAAGGGGTACGATTCGGTCACGATCGGCGCCGTCGAGCGTTTCGTCACCGACCACGCCTTCGCGCGCGGCTGGGTCAAGCCGCCCAGCCCGGTGGCCGAGAACGGGCATTCCGTGGCGATCATCGGCGCCGGGCCGGCCGGGCTCGCCGCCGCCGCCCAGCTGCGCCGGCGCGGCTATGCGGTGGAGGTGTTCGACCGTCACGACCGCATCGGCGGGCTGCTGACCTACGGCATTCCCGGCTTCAAGCTGGAGAAGCAGCTGGTGCAGCGCCGTCGCGCGTTGTTCGAGGAGGCCGGCATCCGCTTCCGCCTCTCCTGCGAGATCGGCCGCGATGTCGGCTTTGCCGAGTTGCGCGAGAAGCATGCCGCGGTGCTGGTGGCCACCGGCGTCTACAAGGCGCGCGAGCTGGCCGGGCCCGGCTCGGGGCTGGGCGGCATCGTGCCGGCGCTCGACTACCTCACCGCCGCCTCGCGCAAGACCTTCGGCGACGCCGTGCCCGCCTTCGACGAGGGCACCCTCGACGCCGCCGGCCGCGACGTGGTGGTGATCGGCGGCGGCGATACCGCCATGGACTGCCTGCGCACCGCCATCCGCCAGGGCGCCCGCTCCGTGAAGTGCCTCTACCGCCGCGACCGCGCCAACATGCCCGGCTCCATGCGCGAGGTGAAGAACGCCGAGGAGGAGGGGGTGGAGTTCGTCTGGCTCTCCCAGCCCGAGGCGTTTCTCGGTTCGGAGAAAGTGGAGTCCGTGCGGGCCGTGCGCATGCATCTCGGCCTGCCCGACGCCTCCGGGCGGCAGAGCGTGGAGCCCGTCGAGGGCAGCCACTTCACCCTGCCGACCACGCTCGTCGTCAAGGCGCTCGGCTTCGACCCCGAAGACCTGCCCGCCGCCTTCGAGGCTCCCGACCTCGCCCAGACCCGCCGCGGCACCGTCAAGATCGACCACCGCAGCTTCATGACCTCGCTGCCCGGCGTGTTCGCCGCCGGCGACATCGTGCGCGGCGCCTCGCTGGTGGTGTGGGCCATCCGCGACGGGCGCGACGCGGCGGCGCGCATGCACGCCTGGATTTCCGCCCAGGATGCCGCCGCCGGCCCAACCGCGACTGGCCCAACCGCGACTGGTCCAACCGCGACTGGCCCGACCGCGACCGATCGGGCCGCCTGATCCCGCTTTTTGCTTTCTTCCGCTGCTCCGCCGAGGAGACTTGCCATGTCCGACCGTGAATCCGCCGACGCCTTCCTCGCCTCCTGGAATGCCTCCGCCGCCGCGCTGCAAGACACCTACCGCCCCGCCGACGAGCACGATGCCTGCGGCGTGGGCTTCGTCGCCGCCCTCGACGGACGCCGCCGGCGCGAGGTGGTCAAGGCCGGCATCGACGCGCTCAAGGCGGTGTGGCATCGCGGCGCGGTGGACGCCGACGGCAAGACCGGCGACGGCGCGGGAATCCACGTGGAGATCCCCCAGGACTTCTTTGCCGAGGCGGTCGAGCGCGGCGGCGACACCGTGCGCCCCGGTCCCATCGCGGTGGGCCAGGTGTTCCTGCCCAAGACCGACCTTTCCGCCCAGGAGCGCTGCCGGCAGATCGTCGAGAGCGAGATCATCGGCTTCGGTTATGCCATCTACGGCTGGCGCCAGGTGCCCATCAACGTCGAGTGCATCGGCGAGAAGGCCAACGCCACGCGCCCCGAGATCGAGCAGATCATGATCTTCGATCCGCGCTTCGAGGCGGCAGGCGAGATCCGCCACGCCGACGTTGTTCGTTTCGAACGCGAGCTGTTCGTGATCCGCAAGCGCATCGAGCGCCAGGCGTTGGCCGCGCAAATCCCCGAACTCTACTTCTGCTCCCTCTCGTGCCGCTCGATCATCTACAAGGGGATGTTCCTCGCCGAGCATCTCTCGGAATTCTATCCCGACCTCAACGATGCGCGCTTCACCTCGCGCTTTGCGATCTACCACCAGCGCTACTCGACCAACACCTTCCCCACCTGGCGCCTCGCCCAGCCGTTCCGCATGCTGGCCCATAACGGCGAGATCAACACTCTTTCGGGCAACATCAACTGGATGCAGAGCCACGAGACCCGCATGTCCAGCGGCGCGCTCGACGAATGGCTCGACGACATCAAGCCGATCGTGCAGGCGGGCGGCTCGGATACCGCGATCCTCGACAACGTCTTCGAGGTGATGGTGCGCGGCGGGCGCGATGCGCCGATGGCCAAGGCCATGCTGATCCCGGCCTCGGTGACGCAGGACGCCACCATGCCCCAGCCGCACAAGGATATGTTCCTCTACTGCAACGCCGTGATGGAGCCCTGGGACGGCCCCGCCGCGCTCGCCGCCACCGACGGCCGCTGGGTGATCGCCGGGCTCGACCGCAACGGTCTGCGCCCGCTGCGCTACACGGTGAGCCGCAACGGGCTGCTGATCGTCGGTTCCGAAACCGGAATGGTACCGATCGACGAGGCGGACATCGTCGAGAAGGGCCGGGTGGGGCCGGGCCAGACCATCGCCGTCGATCTCGACGAGGCGCGCTTCTGGCGTGACGAGGAGCTCAAGGACATGCTCGCCGCCCGCCACCCCTACGGGGCGTGGGCCAAGCGCATCCGCCAGATCGACAACATCGTCAAGACCGATGTCGCCGAGCCGGTGCGCTGGGAGGGCGAGGCGCTGCGTCGGCGCGAGCGGGCCGCGGGATTCTCGCTGGAGGATCTCGAAATGATCCTCCACCCCATGGTCGAGACGGCCCAGGAGCCGCTCGGCAGCATGGGCGACGACACGCCGCTCGCCGTGCTCTCCGAGCAGTACCGCGGGCTGCACCACTACTTCCGCCAGAACTTCAGCCAGGTCACCAATCCGCCGATCGATTCGCTGCGCGAGACGCGGGTGATGACCCTCAAGACGCGGCTGGGCAACCTCGGCAACGTGCTCGACGAGGATTCCTCGCAGTTCGATCTGTTGCAGCTGGAATCTCCGGTTCTCTCCACCGCCGAGTTCGAGGCGATGCGCGTGCACATGGGCGAATCGGCCTGCACGGTGGACTGCACCTTCCCCGTCGCCGAGGGCGAGGCGGGGCTGCGCGCCGCCTTGCAGCGCATCCGCCGCGAGGCCGAGGAGGGCGTGCGTTCCGGCTGCAAGCACGTCATCCTCACCGACGAGGCCGCCGACGCCGAGCGCGCCGCCATCCCGATGATCCTCGCCACCGGCGGGGTGCATACCCACCTCGTCCGCCAGAGCCTGCGCACCTTCACCTCGCTCAACGTGCGCTGCGCGGAGTGCATGGACGTGCACACCTTCGCCGTGCTGATCGGCGTGGGCGCCACCACGGTGAATGCCTATCTCGCCCAGGAGTGCATCGCCGACCGCCACCGCCGCGGCCTGTTCGGCGACATCACGCTGAAGGATGCCGTCGGGCGCTTCAAGAAGGCCGTGGACAAGGGGCTTCTCAAGGTGATGTCCAAGATGGGCATCTCCGTGCTCTCCTCCTATCGCGGCGGATTCAACTTCGAGGCGGTGGGGCTCTCGCGCCAGCTCGTCGCCGAGTTCTTCCCCGGCATGCAGTCGCGCATTTCCGGCATCGGCCTCTCGGGCATCTGCCGCAAGGTGCTCGAACTGCACGAGGCCGCCTGGCAGGGCGAGGACACCATGCTGCCGGTGGGCGGGCTCTACAAATTGCGCCGCCGCGGCGAGACCCACGCCTGGGACGGCAACCTCATCCACCTGCTGCAGGAAGCCTGCGCCACCGACAGCTTCACTCTCTATCGCCGCTATGCCGAGGCGGTGCGCCAGAAGCCGCCGGTCGCGCTGCGCGACCTGCTCGACTTCCGCACCGAGGGCGTCACCCCGATTTCGGTGGACGAGGTGGAGAGCATCACCGAGTTGCGCAAGCGCCTGGTGGCGCCTGGCATTTCGCTTGGCGCCCTCTCGCCGGAGGCGCACGAGGTGCTCTCCATCGCCATGAACCGCATCGGCGCGCGCTCCGATTCCGGCGAGGGCGGCGAGGACCCGGCACGCTCCAGGCCGCGCCCCAACGGCGACAATGCCGCGACCGCCATCAAGCAGGTGGCCTCCGGGCGTTTCGGCGTGACCGCCGAATACCTCAATGCCTGCCGCGAGATCGAGATCAAGGTGGCCCAGGGCGCCAAGCCCGGCGAGGGTGGCCAGCTCCCCGGCTTCAAGGTGACGGAGCTGATCGGCCGTCTGCGCCACGCCACGCCGGGGGTGACGCTGATCTCGCCGCCGCCGCACCACGACATCTACTCGATCGAGGATCTCGCCCAGCTCATCTACGATCTCAAGCAGATCAACCCCGATGCCACGGTGTGCGTCAAGCTGGTGGCCCGTTCCGGAATCGGCACGATCGCGGCGGGCGTGGCCAAGGCCAGGGCCGACGCCATCCTGATCTCCGGTCACTCCGGCGGCACCGGCGCCGCGCCGCAGACCTCGGTGAAATACGTCGGCCTGCCCTGGGAGATGGGCCTCGCCGAGGCGCACCAGGTGCTGATGCTCAACCGTCTGCGTCACCGCGTGAAGCTGCGCACCGACGGCGGCATCAAGACCGGCCGCGACGTGGTGATCGCCGCCATGCTCGGCGCCGAGGAGTTCGGCATCGGCACCGCCAGCCTGATCGCGATGGGCTGCATCATGGTGCGCCAGTGCCACTCCAACACCTGTCCCGTCGGCGTGTGCACGCAGGACGAGAACCTGCGCGCACGCTTCGAGGGCACGGCGGAGAAGGTGATCAACCTCTTCAGCTTCATCGCCGACGACGCACGCCAGATTCTCGCCTCGCTCGGCGTGCGCTCGCTGGAAGAGGTGATCGGCCGCACCGATCTGCTGCGCCAGGTCAGCCGCGGCAGCATCTTCCTCGACGACCTCGACCTCAATCCGCTGCTGGTGCAGGCCGACCCCGGCCCCTTCCCGCGTCACTGCACGTTGGAGGGGCGCAACGAGGTGCCCGACACGCTCGACGCGCGCATGGTGCAGGACGCCGCCCCGCTGTTCGAGCGCGGCGAGAAGATGCAGCTGCAATACACCATCCGCAACACGCAGCGCGCCATCGGCACGCGGCTGTCCTCGCACATCGTGCGCAAGTTCGGCATGACGGGGCTGCAACCCGGCCACGTCACGGTGCGCCTGCGCGGCTCGGCCGGGCAGTCGCTCGGGGCTTTCGGCGTGCAGGGGCTCAAGCTGGAGGTGTTCGGCGACGCCAACGACTACGTGGGCAAGGGCCTCTCGGGCGCCACCATCGTGGTGCGCCCCAGCCCCTCCTCGATGCTCGCGAGCCAGGACAACACCATCATCGGCAACACCGTGCTCTACGGCGCCACGGCGGGGCGGCTGTTCGCCGCGGGCCAGGCCGGCGAGCGCTTCGCCGTGCGCAACTCCGGCGCGGTGGCGGTGGTCGAGGGCTGCGGCTCCAACGGTTGCGAATACATGACCGGCGGCACGGTGGTGGTGCTCGGCACGCTCGGCGACAACTTCGGCGCCGGCTTCACCGGTGGCGTGGCCTTCGTCTACGACCCCGACAACATGTTCCACTTGCGTGTCAATCCCGACACGCTGGTCTGGCAGCGCGTGGGCAGCGCCTACTGGGGCGAGGTGCTGCACGACCTCGTGACCACCCACGCCGCCGAGACCAACAGCCGCTACGCCCGTCTGCTGCTGCACGACTGGGAGCGCGAGGCGACCAAATTCTGGCAGGTGGTGCCGAAGGAATACATCAAGTACCTCCCCCGCCCGCTGTCGGAGGATACCGAGGCGATTCGCGCATAGGGGGCGCGGGTTCCCCACAGGAAGGGAAGGCTTCTTTTTGCCTTCCGGAAAAAGAAGCAAAAAGGACTTTGTTCGTTTGGC